>DATBGR010000497.1:0-6687 GCA_036557905.1 Nitrososphaeraceae archaeon
TATACTTAGGTATAAAACATTTGCAGAATAATTTGCAATAAGCGACTTTGGAATATAGAGTTTTTCTTTACTTATTGTTCCCCTTTCTATCACTATAAAAGGTTCATACAGACCCTTGATCTTGCCTAGATTTGCATCATCCATACTTCTGGTATCTTGATTTATTATTTCGTTCCAATTTATAGTGGCTATAGCATTATTATTAGTACTATTCTCGTTATCAGCTGACATTTATGTGATAAAAGATAGACTATATGGAATTTAAAACTATAAGATATAGGCAAGTCTAGCGGAGCTATTTTCGGCAACATGACACGGCTACTAAATCCTAACTCTAACATGTCTTCCGCAAATTCAAATATCTTTATAGAGAAGACTGGATACGCGTTATGTATCATGACTATACCTAATCGCGGCTGCGACTGTTTCTGTTGTCGGTCTATCCCAATGAATACAAGTTAGAATAAATTGAATTTAAGTATTAGTGGAAGGGATTCAAGGTATTGAAGGCACTTGTTTTAGCTAGTTTAAAATATTATTCTAAACATGCAAAAATAATTCTAGCTAAGGATGATAATGTATCTATATCATTGTGTATATTATTATGGCATCATAAAACTATAACTCTGAAAAGTGGGCATGTATTCTAAAAGTAATATGATTAATCAAGCAAAAAAATAATTTAAAAGTAGTTGCGTACTATTCTTCGTATTCTCTATCAGTATCTTGAACTCTAACCTCTTCACTTGTTACCTGATCACTTATTGTTTTAGTCTCTGTAACAGGTTTTTTCTTCACAGCTACTTCCTCCTTTATATAAGGTTGTTTAGTTACCTGTACTTGTTCTTGCTTCAATGGAACTCTGATTTCTTGTTCTGACTCGACTGGTGTACCTGTTGCTTTTGAAGTTGCTTGATTTACCGGTCTTTTCTCCACAGAGATCTCTTCATGTGTAACTGGCACTTCCACTGTTTTTGTCTCAGTAACTGGGGTCTTTGTAATAGCTACCTCACTAGTGGATTGACTTTTCGATACCCTTAATTTTTCCTCTGTTACTGGAATAATAGTTTCTTCTTGGTTGACATTAGCTGATACACTCCTTGTTGTACTTGATACTGGTGGATATTCACCCGTGTATCTTGATTTTGCTTCATCTTCTGATATTCTAAAACGTAGTGTATCCCCATCATAGCTTTCTACCTGATCTTTTGGAATATAGAATTTTTCCTTGTTTAAGATTCCTTTCTTTACAAGAACGTAATTCGAACTAACCTCTTGTACCTCACCTAAATCCTCATCCCCACTGCCTCGTGCTTCTTTTTTTATCACATCATTCCAATCTATGTTACTATTAGCTGTAACCATTACTTAGATAGATATTAATGCTTTATAATAATTATAGAAATTTGTAGTAGAAACGCTATCTGGGGCATCGATCATACGCAAAAAGTTGGGAACAAAAAATTGTAAACCTGCGACTTTTGAGAGATGGTCATACAATGATATGGGAGTGTCCAAAATACTGTAGGCTAAAAGTCAATACTAATGAATGACGGAACGAATGATTGCTGGAAATAGTCCATACCTTACAATCAGAAGTCATCTTGTTGATTAACTAGCTAACTGCTAAATAGTCTGCAGCACTAATCTTATCTATGAGTAAATTAGCAATCGCTTTAGCCATAGGAATAGCAGCAGCGTCGATTATCGGCGGCACTTGCGTAGTTGTAAATCGTAAAAGAAAGCAACAACAGCATGATGTCTTTACCGAACCAGAAATTGATCTTGCATTAACAAGTTAGTTAGCCATTCTGCAGGTGTTCGCGCGACATACTTAGAAGTTACCATGTGTGAACAATAGGGCATTGTGAAACACAAGCCAATTCGAATGCCAGAAGCAATTAGAACCAACTACATTGCTAACTAGGTCTGGGTGGCCCTCCGCTATTCTTTTGTATTTATTATTTCATGGTTTCAATATTATTTTTTACTGCAGGGCTTAATGCATTTATAATATGGGGATCTGCGTATATATTTTTAGTTCTTGATACATTCTCAATTAAATAATTTATAGTACCTCTACAAGGCTTATGTACAACTAGAGAATCATAGAACTAATACAACTTTAGAGCGTTAGAAAAATAGAGTGAACTTATACAACGTGTCTTCGTTATGGTAGTTGATGTCTATATAAGTAATTTTGTACATTAATTTATAATGTCACAAAATATACCACAAGAGGCTACCAAACTAAAGAAACTAACAAAGGTTACAGCGCGATATATCGAAATGGAGCAGTTCAAAGATTCAGATCATCATACAGGTTACTTTTGCTATAATTGTACATACTTTATGAAACCAAATCACTGTGCCATAGTAGATGATGAAGGTCAGGACGTAAGAGGCCATGACTCTGGTGTAATAGCTCCTTACGGAATATGTGCTGTCTGGGAACCGAATGAACAAGAGATACGATAGAGATGGATAAAGACTTTAACAAATTGCACAAATGATAGCAAAAGCATCTCTTCAGGAATAATCGAAGTGGACCCCTCTTAGCTTTAGTCTTCCTATGATATATCTCATAACGTTACTAATACTACATAGTATGATGATTCGCAGTCAAAACATCATGAACGATCGTGAACGATCGAAGAATTAGAATGACTATTAGGCATTAAGAAGTTATAGTCAGGCGCTCACAGCGTATGATCTTGATATGGGCTATGTGTACTTCTTATGTTTTAAAGATAGTATAATATACCAATAATCTTCATAATTCTAGAGCGAAGATATGATTCCTTTTTTAATACTATTGCTCAGAGCACTACTTAATGCAGCAATTAACTAGTATTTTTCACAAACTTATCGGTTAGAATAACATTATCTAATGTATTTAAAAATTAAAGAATCCTTGCATTACTAAAATGCGGCGGCTTCTTTCGCTAACTTGGTACACAATTTAAGATGCCTTTGTTCCTGTTTTAGAATCGAAGATACCGTATTTGAAAATTGTTTGCTATTCAACTTTACTTTTTTTTGCTAAGGACGCAAGAACCTCGTAGTGGATTACCTCACCACCTTCAGCAAGGCATAAGAATTCTATTGCTTCAGACGAATCGGGATCGTCTCCTAGGTAAGTTTTCATCATCTCCGATGCTTTTAATTCAGTTTCTTGAGCTGCTTGGTTTATAGTGGTAGAATCAAGTGACCCTGATAATTTCTCGACTACTTGCTCTAGCTTCGATTGATGATTTCCCGCTTCCTTCTGTATATTCTTAAGCTTTGATAACATTCCTCTTTTATCTAATAAGCCTTTTGAGGATAGTTCTTGCACTGCCTTTTGTGCAGCCATTTCCAAGCCCAGACACTCACCTATCTTTTGTTCTAATTTTTCTTTTTTATCATCTTGTTTCGACATGATAGACCTAGTACATTATACATTTTAGAGATATCTACTAAATAATACGTCAATATCTTCGTTAAGACAAGAAGTCAGATGGCATGGCTCAATTATAATAATACTTTAAAATGTCACTATAGTATCAAAAGTCAGCGTTCGCTAATTAGGATTAGTTTATTGTTAAATTCAATGGCAAGACTTTTTTGACCTAGTCTCGAACGAATATCGTTAGCAAACTTTATCATATTGTGCTCATTTATATCTGATGTGTGTATTTCAGCACGGATATACTTGACAGGTTCAAATTTGCCCTCAAAATAACCGTCAAGCTAAATAAGTGACATTCCTCTATATTTGGATGATATGTCTCGTATAACTTCCGGGTATCCCTCAACTCTAGGTAAATAGAACTTAATCGAATCAGATAGTACTTCTACATTAAAATCATCAGAAAATTTGTCTTTGGCTTTATTCATCACTATGATCATCGTTGGCGATATCCAAATCTTTTGCTGTTCTAAAGATTAAGCAAAAAGAAAACTTATGTCAATCGGCAAAGAAAATTATCTTGATACACATATAATGTTTCCCGTATCTTACTTTATATCGCTATCGTTGTTGTTCAGTTTGATAAGCATATTCTGATTGAATTCCTACTGATCTTGAGTTATCAATTTGAGTTGTTGATCTAATGCTTCAGGGGGATCATGTGGCGGATGCAGTGCAATGCGCAACAACGATGGCTTGAATCCTTGCACTATCTTTTCGTAGATCTGTTGATTTTGTTTAATTGTAGGTTTATTTTGTTGTGGCGGGTAACGTCTGGAAATGGACGTCAGACTGGTACGTCTCGCATTTGGATGAATCTGCTAATAAGGCAATAACTTGTTGCAAAACATCTATCAATCCAAGAGTTACGTCATTTGATTATAGCTATGATCCTAGGCAGTTGCAGTTTAATATCCCGAGAAAAGTAGTGAAGAGCGGTTCACATATTTGTGCTCCGAATTATTGTTTAAGATATCGCCCCAGTGGCTCGACAACCACAAATGATCGATACGGGGATGAATCATATTGGGTTTATGCGCATTATAAGGACCATCACATAGTGACACACAAGGCGAATCTTTTATGATCACAAATTTAAGTCGTAACAAAAATGTAAGCAATTACAGGAGTAATCACGTCTTTATCCCTTCCAGTATTGTTAAATTCCTTTGTGGCCTATGTCCAACTCGATTGTATGATCAAGGTAGTAATTTACCTAAAGATAAAGTCAGGTCATTATTCCTAATTTCTTTTGCTTTCATCGTAGAGTAATCTCTTCCTATTTGCAGCATTGTCTGCAGTTCGTGATTGTTTTAATCTAAGACTTTTTTCAAGTAATGTATTTTCTGGAGTTAGACCAGAATAAGATGCAGCAATATCGTCACGGTTTCTATAACGTAATTTTTTGGACACGAGATTCCTTATTTTACTTCCAGTCACAGTTTTTTCTTTTGGAAGTGTAGATCGAGATTTATTGCTATTTCTTCCTTTAGTCCGTTGTATTTGAGTATCTGTCTCGCTCATTATTTTATTGGAAACTTTTTTTGCAATATCATGTGCCATTATAAACGGAACACCTGATCTGCTTACTGTTTGAGCCATACGATTTGTATCAAACTTTTCCTTGCGTCCACTTGATCTTTTGATAGATATTTGTTGCTGCGGCTTTTTCTTTAAAGACTTTTTCCTGATAGCAAGCCGCTGTCTATTTTTTGCTATTCTGTCACTATTTGTCTTACTACTTCTTCTCAATGAGATTGTGGTTTTTGTATTTGTTTTCCGAACATTATTCCTTTTATTAATCCCTGATTTCTTGCTTTTCATATCTCTACGTTTAGAATGGTTAACAAATGACATATAGGCTGCATAATAGAATTTGAAATTAATCAATCAATCAATCAGGAATTCTCTTGGATTAGTCCTAAGTGCTAATCATAACTAATGATTATTTTCATGGAGCAGCACTTAGTATATTTAGCTTATTTGCATCTCATAGGCCTCTCCTTTTACGGCTCTATTAAAAGAATGTTAAGCAATATTATAATCAAGGTTTCCCAAAATGAACAAAATGAAAAAGGTAATGTTGACATCTTGGCTAAAGAGATTGGCTCATGGAAAGACTTTAGATATGTTTTAAGGGAAGAAAATGCACTCATATTCAATGAGATGCCTTCTGGATGTGGACAAAATAAAGACTACATCAGAGCTGTTATCTCCAAAGACAAAAACCATTTATGAGAATCATTACTTATGCTCTTAGTATTGCATCAGCAAAAGATGATTAATGAGCTAATTGCTAGAGTATCTAAATATAATTGTACTTTCTATTATAATTTAAGATGGAGCATATAAGAAACTGGTGCGCGCCTCACGATAGATATCTACAAAATTTTAACATCATACCTTGGCATGTCACTATAGCAGTGAGAACAAACTAATTGACAAGTTTTTAGATAGATATTATTATATCAATAGCATCATAAATTCTCATCTAGCGGTGATAAAGTAACAAGCTCATTTTTTCAAATTATGGACAACAAAAATCTTACAATCGTTGCTATTTCAGCGTTAGCAGCAGCAGCTTTGTTAGCAGGTTGTATGTTTATGTCTTCGGAGATCGCATTTGCATGTGAACATCACCATTCTAAATTCGTACTGCAAGCAACCACACAGGCCACTGTTTGTGGAAACGGAATCATGTCATTAGACACCAATTGTCAGAATATAGGTAATCAAATTGGCGGAGAACACAACTCAGCTAATATAACAGGCATTCGGCCAAGTAGCAGCTTCAGTGGGTTTGATCTTGGTAATGACGGCTATAATGGTCATTCTGAACATGATAACATCGGCCACATTGGTAACATCTTAAGTAGTTATATACCCAGCGGTAACCCAATCACAGGTGCTGATCCCTAATCTTTCTTATAAAGAAACGGTTCATTAAATACACTCAGATTGGGGAGAGAAAAATAGTTGCGCGTGAAGTTAAAGCCATGTAGGTCAGTTCAGTTCATCTCCAATATCCCAACTCATCTTTATATTCTTATTACACAATCAAAGATACGGTATTATGAGTGTCAATGAAGTTTCAGAGAACGAGAGAATAGTCAGTACGTTCATGAAAGAGCTTTGCAGGAGAGATAATAAGCTTCGTATTGAAAATAGTGAGCAGGATCTACGTCCTAATGTATTTGTCATTGAAGATATACGAAATGCAGTATTGAGTGAATATA
>DATBGR010000498.1:0-3460 GCA_036557905.1 Nitrososphaeraceae archaeon
TTAGTCTCTCCATTATTCTTCGTTCTCTGTCATGTGCAGATCGGAATGACTCTAATGGTTCTACCGTCCATTCAATTCTGTCCCAAAAGGGCAGATCAGACAATATATTTGCAATTTCATCGTGTGAAGATGCGTCAGCTATAAATATTCCTCTTCTTTGACCAGCAAATATGCCTCCAGCGATTAAGTCATCCTCAACCATTTTTTCAAGAGATTTTAAACTTGGACGCACTTTGTGTTCCCATATTTTTACTGCTTCTTCATCTGAGATGACAGGATTTTCTATCCATTTTCCAGTGACTAGGTATAGCATAGAGGTAATCAGCAAATTCCTGATTCTTTAAGTTTATTCTATGACTGTAGTAAATCACTAAAATATAGATACCCACTGCTAATCCAATGGATGTGCGAGAAGAGTCTTTCTTTCACTACCCTAAGCTTTAGTCTCCAAAAGATATTAATAAATCAAGAAATTTTCCAGGTCGTCTATATATGCTAGAAGACTGATATAGTGTTTTAGGTTTTATATACATACTATATTAAATGACCGAAAAAAATAATCTAAATCTAAAATCAATATCAGTTTCAAAATATATGACAAAAAATGTAGTAACAGCTACTGCAGATCAAACTATTCAATCTATATGTATTTTGATGCATGAAAATAACATAGGAAGTGTAATTATAGTTAGAAGAGTTGTGGATGGCTTGAAACCAATAGGAATAATTACTGAGAGAGATATAATACACCAAATAGGAAAGGTAGAGATATTTACAACTCAAAGTTCTGTTAGAGAATTAATGACTAATGCTGGTGAGAAAAATCTGATAACCATAAATTCTGATACCTCAGTAAGTGATGCGATATCTACTATGCAAACAAACAATATTCGAAGACTACCCATAATTGAAAATAAAGACAAAAGAATGATTGGAATAATTACAGATAAAGATATACTCAAGATAATCTTAAGAATAAGCGGCGTTACTACTTCCTATCAGATACCATCTACGTTCAATTTATCTTATGAAGAGAAGAAAAGTAACAACTTTAGGATTACTTAATTTTTAATGAAGGCTTAACAACTGCTAGTTCTAGATACTTATCTATCTGATCTTTACTTTTTTTCGGATATGTTAGAACCCCTACCATATGCATAGTCGTTATTGCCATTAATACAATAGCTATATGTAGAATTATGTTTAACATTATTATCTCAACAGTAACTATCTCTTATAGATCCAATCGTCGTATTTGTAATCGCGTTGGATTCAATGCATGGCAGCGCAATAGTAATTCTGAAATATAATGATTACTTATTTCATTATATGACAAGCTCCGAAAAGACAAATATAACTAGAAGGAAAAGAGGGGAAGAATCTCGACCCTTGGCACCAATCATGCGACATATGGATGATATCTTTGAAGACTTTAGAACTGACATGGAAAACATATTTCAACGTGTATGGCCATACTCAATGACGGATTGGCAATTTCCAGCGCTTGCCGGTATAGACAGGGAAATCAGACTACCCGTATGTGACATTTGTGATATGGGAGACAAATATGAATTACAATTAGAAATGCCTGGGATTGACAAGGACAAAATAGATGTTAAAGGTACTAAGAATTCTATTGAAATCTCTGGAGAGCAATCAGAAAAGGCAGAAGAAAAAAGAAAGAACTATGTGTACAACGAACGATCATATAGGTCATTTCATAGAAGAATTCCAATACCAGAAGAAATAATTCCATCAAAGATTGACGCAAAGATGAATAATGGCATACTGCAAATACAGCTCCCAAAAAAGGTTCCAACTAAACCAGAGGAAGAGTCTACAAAGGTTGAAGTGAAGTGAAAAATTCTACACACTTCCTTAACATCACAACTTTCAAGATCAAAAATACATAATTCATAATTAATAGGGAGTTACTCTCATAATGGCCTCCATTTCAGAACAAAACGACAACAAGGCACATAATGCTAGCAATGAGACAATTTTATCTGCAAGAATACACGAGTATCGAAAGCCTTTGACAATAGACAGAATCACAAAACCTATTGTCAATAGTGGAGAACAAGTACTCCTGAGGGTAGGAGCAGCAGGACTATGTCATAGTGATCTGCATCTCATAAATGGGGAGTGGAAGGATGTTATCCCAGTTCCTTTACCAATTACCCCAGGACATGAAGTAGCAGGTTGGGTTGAAGAAATTGGTAATTCAGTTCCGCAAGGACTACTAGACAAAGGCGATCTAGTAGCAGTATTTGGAGGCTGGGGATGTGGGGTCTGTGTCTATTGCAAGGGTGGTGAAGAACAGCTTTGTGATTACCCCACATGGCCAGGTTTTTCTTCACTTGATGGTGGCTACTCTGAAAGTATACTAATACCGTCATACAGATTTCTGATTCGAGTCGATAAAAAATACGGATTAAAACCAGAAGAGTTGGCACCTTTGACTGATGCTGGATTAACTCCTTATAGAGCCATTAAAAAGGTCAAACATATTCTTGATCCTGGTACCAGCGTCGCGGTAGTCGGTATAGGCGGACTGGGATCTTATGCAATACAATATGCAAAATTATTAGCACCAAATTCCAACACCATTGCTATAGATGTTAATGACAACAAACTTGAACTAGCAGAAAAACTGGGAGTAGCTGACTATACATTAAACTCAAAGACAACTCCCGACGTAAGAAGTGAGGTGTATAAAATCACGGAAGGAAAAGGTGTCAGTGCCGTGATCGATTGTGTTGGAGCAGAAGAAACAATCAGAGAGTCTGCAAGTATTCTAGGCAAACGTGGTGTTCTTGTAGTAGTAGGATTGTTTGGTCCTGAAATAAGGATGCCACTTGTTTCCTCTGTGATAAGTGAATATCAGGTGATGTGTTCTTTATGGGGAAGTTATAATGAATTACGTGAAGTTATCGAATTTGCAAAAAAGCGTAAGATAAAGCACAGCTTTCAAAAGTTCTCATTAAACGATATAAACGAAGCACTTGACTCACTTAGAGCAGGCCAAATTATTGGCAGAGGAGTAGTTATTCCCTAAGTATGCAATTGCTATGACAAGATGATCTATAGTAGTTCGCTCTGACTGACCCTTTTTCCTCGTCTAGTATAATTATAACTAGTCCACAACTGTCAAAAGGATAGTTCAGTTATTAACAACTTTATAATTTTGGGTTCTGTAATATTTTGGGTTCTGTAATAAGGACCACTCTGATTGATTTTTATTTTTATTTTCTATAATCACATTTGAATTTTCGCTATTAACTATTAACTATTAACGGCTTTGTAGAAAACATCATCAATATTATCAGATTAGTCAGTCTATGCATGTTGTAAGTTATACATCTGAATGACAATTCCCTGTTCTGTGTTCTAATCGATCTAGACATCAGATGCTCTCCGAATAGTCGTTTTATGACCGAGACAATGGTCTCATCCTTGT
>DATBGR010000499.1:0-8592 GCA_036557905.1 Nitrososphaeraceae archaeon
GTTTTAAATCAGTTAGTGCAAGATATTATGTTATGCATGATCCTCAGAAATTAGCTGACAAATATGTAACAGCTTGGATGAATTTTGGTATTAATCTTGATAATATTACTGCTACAATATGAGGTTATTGATCGTGTAGGAATGCATAGATATAATAACCAAAGACTAGAACAACTCTTAATTGTGGATTAGCAATTGAGACAGTCAATCCATATACATTCTATAACTCTCACCTTCATACTGTCGGATTGCAACTAGAACTATGTGTTGTCATATTGTAAATTTGCGATTATCTTTCTTGTTAGAAAATAGAGAAAACATTACATGCTTCAAAACAAGGAACGTCGTATCAAGTCTAACCTACCTTGATCCCTTCAACAGACTATTGATATTATACTCTTACAAATCTTTGGCTGATTTGATTTCTAAAAAGCTGACTGCAATTAATGGCATATTATATGTCCTGGACGAGTTATAAGAGCGACACAATCTCATTCCCAGTCTCCAATCAGAACAAATTATACCCAGGAGTATGGATGTGAATAATTTATAGCTCTTTTCCACATAATATTCTTTGAGCTACGTATACACTTGCAATATCTGTTCTATCTATACTGTTATTAGTCTTGTTAATAGTAGTAGTATCACTTCTGCCAATCATGTTATTATTTGTTATTTTCATTCTTTAACTGGTTGTAAAAACCAACCATCAAATCTAATGTTGTGTGAACTACTTGAGAGCGTAATATCCCCACATAGTAACTACAGAACCACAAGTTAATAGAAGGAGCCAATATCTTACTATAGTTATCTATGGTCAGCATCAGTCATAACAAGCTGTTGCAATTATGCGTTACAATTGCTTGATTGAGTTTTAGTCATCTCTTCAAAAGTGTTACCATTTAATTTAGAATAAGATTATCCTTACGGCTCATCTTTTGAATTCTTATATCCAGCAAGGTAATATGGTGTTCCTACCGGATGATTTGGAACATATGGTTCGAGAGGACGTAGTGGTACTGGCGGAGTCCTCATCTGCAGCTGCCAATCTAACCATGAATGACCCTTCTTATGTAAATCGATATGGATAAGTTTAATGTTGTCAGGTGTGTCTGGTCCTCCTAACATGAGTGGTACAACATGATGTTGAATTAGATAACTACCTCTAAGATCTTCTTTGTGAGCACGAGCCCATTTTTCGTCATTCATTTTTTGTGCAAGCTCCTCACTACGCAGCTCTTCTGTTTGAGCAACCTTTGTGAATTCTGTTATCGGTGGGATATATCCCCAACAGGTAGGCCAAAATAGTGGATACCGATCGTTTCTTCGTCTACTCGGTCCTCCTTGTGATTCTGATTCCGTTGTTTGTGCTTCTCTCTTTTTAGATATAGTAGCGTTTAAAAACTGCTTTCTTACAACTGCGTTTTTGTCGACGTCATCAATCAAATCAAAATTTGGAATAATGTCAATCGTATAGATTCGATTCAGAGCCGAAAAATCTTCATCGATATATCTTAGGTAGATATCTCGAAGTTCCATTTCGTTTTGTATATCTGCTATATCGACCTCATGTTCAATGGCATCTAAAACGTGAAATGAACGCTTACGACATTTAGTAGTGCCATATTCATCAGCGAATTGAATCTGACCATCAACAGTAATAAATCTCTCAGAAATATTGCCACCACGAACCAGCGTCGCATCAGGCCTCTCTTCTTCTACAATATTTTGTTCATGTTCAGCACTCAGTTCAGCTGGAGTCTTGTCTTCATCAAAGCCATCAGATGGTGCACCTGCTACATCGTTCTTTGAACGTCGTGGTCTCCTTCCAGCCCGAGGACGAGGAACTGGACGACGTGCAGGTCTACTCGGAAGCCGTTGTCCAGGTACAGGTTCAGCCTCTGGCATCGGTTCAGCCTCTGGCATCGGTTCAACAGCAACCTGCCTACATAGATTATGATTATTCATGTGGCTTACTTCACTTAATTCAATCCCATTGTCAAAGCTGGAAATAGTTGTTCTATAGCTACTATCATTATGTGTTTTTATCAAATCATTATATTTTTTATTACTTTGGTTCTGTTGAATCACATGTGTTAATTCATGAGCTAATAGTTTTTTTCCATCATTGGAACTGGGCTCAAATTCTCCTGTGTTAAATACTATATTATTTCTAACTGTATACGCTGAAGCGCCTATTGCATTTGCGGATCTAGATCCCATATCATCGGTATGTATTCTTACGTTGCCGAAATCATAACCAAAACGCGATTCCATAAATCCTCGAGTAGACCAATCAAGTGGGGATCCCGACTCATTTAGAGTATAACTAATCTCCTTTTCTTCGTCTCCCGATATTTCGATTTTATTACTTGAATTTGTAGGATATGTTTCTTTTCTACTAATTTTAGTCATATTCTCTTCATCTTTTAGTTCGCAGCTCTTACACTTTCGATCTAATTATGCTCCTGTTTTATCTAGATCTTTTATTGGTATGTACGGTACTGAGTTACTAGGCATTCTCATTACTTGTTCTGCTATTCTATCTGCTTCCTGTTCATAGACATCTCCAGGTCCACTGACTTTTAGTTTAGTCTGAATATTTGATAAACTGATGTTGATTGATGAGTAATGCGGATTTGATATATCATTCCTATCTATATTTTGGTTGGGATTGTGTAATTTATTATTAGTAGTATAATAATTTGAAACCTGCTTTCTACTCATGGTATGATTCTGCTTATTAGATTTATCCTGTATTGCTATCGCTTGGAATGCATAACTCAATATTATAACTCTAACAAGACATAATTACTTAACTTTTTAGGTATCTAGTAGTACACACAGAATATTTGCAATATACTCTATTGCAAATATTTCTAGAGCACAATAGAGGATATTTTGTTGGTTAAAATGCTATCTGTTTCCTGTTTCCTGCATCCTACGATACAAGTCTGCGAACTGCTGGTCACGACATCGTATTTGGAGAGGAATAGTATAGACCAATACTTCGAAAAGACGTATTTATGGTTATTTAAATATAAATATAGTTAACTTCGAGGAATACGAAGAATTCTCAACATAAGACCAACAAGGTACATAAGTGCAGACTTGACCTAGGTCATTTGCAGCGACTTTGTTATATGCATATGTATTACAATATAGTAAAAGTATTTGACGATAAACAATATGACAGAGGAACTATAATATGCGTTTTGTAATAAATCAGACTTAATGGGTCCAAAGAATTGTGTCAATAACAATTCAGAAACGACCCAATCCAGACCAGCCACGCTACACGTGTCGACAGAACTGCTTGAGGGCTTCTTATGCTATGTCAGAGGATCATGATTCAGTCGGTTAGATAAGTCCTTTATCCAAAAGGTAATTGAACCCCTTAACCGCAAGGGATATAAACCTGCCCAGTCCATCGAACCCTAGGTTCATACCCCAAGAACATAAAGAAAGTCAGTCGTGAACAAATATCCTCAGCTAATCTTGCAATAAATGATATAGGTAAGTGTACCTCATTCAATAATAACAAGACACTCTTCGAAATGCGCGATTTATATTCCAGACAAAAATGACTTGCATATTGGCTAAAGAGAATAGATACTATCCTTCAGGAACCAGACAAGACTGACGTCTTAAAACTTGTACAGCATATGCAAGACAAAGATAGGAGCACATTGTGGATCACAGGTAGACCTGTTAATAAAACAAAAGAAAAAGATATACTCTCACAAGTCATAGGCTGCTATTGGCAGTATCTAGTCATTTCATATAAGATTTACTAAAAGTTGTCATTTGACAGGATCAAAAATGTGAATTAACATATCTAAAGCAAGAAGATTATTTTTGTTCTTTAGTCTTGTTAATTCAATTAGGATGCTGTAACATCTACCCAAGCTCTCAAAGGTTCGAAACCAACTGAAAGACGCGTCTAAAGCCGGATCTAGGATTATTTCTTGCACCAAATAGCAATTAATTTTCATTTCTGTCATCTGAAATCTCTATTTGTTGTAGTCCTTCAACAATAGTACAATCACACGAAATATCTATTGAATCACTTAGTATCATAGCTCAGGTGTTCAAGTATCGTCTGATCTGTCATTTCCTCCTTATATACCGGCTACCTATAGCGTCACTTTCAAACGAAGTTCTACTCATATATTATGGTCATTGTCAGTTGACTGTCATCATTGAATTGAACGCTAGACCTATTGTTGTTATAAAGCAGGAGATCGGTGATGTGTGAAATCGTGTCCGCATTTCCAGTAAAGGGATTAGTACCTGTGATTTCCTGTCCTAGATCTGTATGGTATAGAGTCTCTCCTGGTATACCATTTGCTGTTTTCTTGAGGTCCAGAATTACGGCGTGCTGCACTCCATTATCTGTTATTTGAGCCACAATTATGAAAACATTTGGAGTAGGCGAGTTTAGTGAAACATGACCACCTATTATTCGGAAGGGCGCAACATCTGCTAATGGTCTAATTCCAGCACTAGGAAAAGTTGATTTGCCAAGTCTTACAGTCTCAAGATCTACTAGTGGACCTTTGCTTGTGGGAGATAGGTTAGTTATCGTTGTGGCTTCAGTCGAGGTGCTTTCGATGATATTGTTGAATGCATTGTTGATTTTAACCGTATTTCGAATCACGTTTTCGTTGAGTATTGTGTTTGCATTTGTGTTGGTGTTTATGTTTTTGTTAGTGTTTGTATTGGTGTTAATGTTTGTGTTTGTATTTGTATTATTATTTTTGTTCCCATTTGACCCGCCCGTGCCATTGTTTCCTGGGAACGTAGTATAATTACCAGGCTGGAAAGTCCATGGTAGGATGCATCTGATTACCTCTGGGACAGTAACAGGTAACCTGCCTGGAGGGCAGACTTGACCTGGTGGTAACGTGGGACCTACATTAGTTGTTTTGGAGGCGATCAGTAGTCCTGTCAGGCTTGGTAGGACATGTATTTAGGCAGGACCTACATTAGTTGTGTTGGATAGATTCAATGTGCCTATCAGGCCTGGTGGGACATGTATATTGTTAGAACTTGTATTACCTAGGGTACTTGGACCAGTATTGTTTTGTCCTACTCCAGGTACAAGTTGAGTTCACCCAGACGGCAATTTAGATACTTGCTCGTTTGTTGAATTAGTACTGTTTTGTCCTTCATCTCCTCTCCCAGATGCAAAATTAGTCAAAGGCGAAGGAATTTTTGCGTTGGTGTTGTTGTCCTGTTCAGACGTCGGTGGTAAAGTGTTGAGGGTGGCATTGGGCAAGGATGACGAAAAACCATTTCTGCCATTAGCCGAAGGGTTTTGGATAAATAAACTTTGGTTGCTTTCTTTCGAACTATGTTTGAATGTACTTGTATATACTTCTATACCACTACTGACTACCGATCCGACTAATAACAAGACAACGGCTGCAGTTAGTATTGCTATCTGATACTTCGTTCTAGAGCGTTTCAATGTAGACTTCCCCCAGGAGATATTTTAAAAGAACAAGATATAGATGATGGACTACGTAGTCTTGTATTGTGTCATTATCCAGATTATGATGCTCAGAAAATATCCAATTCATTTGATAAGTCAATAATAGCGCCAAATATAGCAATGAATAAGTTAAGGCAAATAATTGAAAACGTAGAGGGATATTGGATCTTCGAGACCTTTAATCAGCACAAGATTATATTATATAGTCAGATTGACGTGATGATTAGAGAGAAAAAGAGAAGCAAAAAAGAGATCTATGCTTGACCTGACAATTTTTCGGCGCCTAAAAATTTTACGGGATACTAAATTAGATATACTCCTATTGAGCAATTAACATACTGCTATCCATATGTAAAGATATTCTCTTCTTGTTATAATTTTAGAGAATAAATGTAATCATCTCAGGAAACGATGAAGTATATCGATAGTCATTTTCGAAGTAAAATTTTAAAATATTAACCCATTATTTGTATAAAGTTTCTCGTCAATGAAGGTTCATATCCTTATAATCATTGTATGACTCAAGATTAAGTACTTTAATTTTTGAGTTGTTGCTATTTCTAGAATTATTTGCAAATAATTGTTCTAGTTTAGCAATATTATATATCTCAGCAATGACTCTTGTTATTAGCGTGAAAGGCTTGGAGTATGTAACAGATAATATTAAGGAGTCTGCGGCAGCGAATTGAGATTTTCAACCTCTGCCATTATTTCCTTGAAATGCTTTGCATTTTTAATTAGTGATGCCTTTTCTTCTTTTATCGATCTATCACAATCAGTACGGTCTTCGATAGCTTTTACTTTAGAAGCGAAGTGTTCAAGTTGGTTTACAACCATTGAATTATGACCGTTCCCGAGTCTGATATTGTTCTCAATTTGTTCGAGTTCTTGTTTTAGGTCTTTTATATTCTTGTTACCATTCATACTATCATCTTTGTACTCTATTTGTTTAAATCCATCTTTTACTGATTGCATCCCAATTTTAGTTAATGCATCACAATACCCAACTTTTATGAGATATTCTACAGTAGTACGAGAATAGTCAAAGATCTTATCATGAACTTCATTTCCATCGTCTTTACGATCTATACGAACAACTTTGGTTAATCTAAATCGTCCTCCTAAAACATCCTTGTACTTTCTTCTTTGCCCGTTCCTGTTTTCACTACTAGCATATTTTTCCAAGATATCCCTTGTTTCTTTGTCAGGAATGCCATTTCTTTTTGCCAGATGTCTAAGTTCATCAATCAGGTCACTATAATCAGTAATAACTTTGGCTACCTGTTCATCATAGTCTGTTTTGTCACTAAAAATTATGTTCCATTTTCTATTTTCAACAAAATCGAGGTCGAAAGAAGATGGATCTTCCTTGAGTTCAGAAGGCCAGAGGTCAGCTATATATACTTCCAAATCTGGAACATCATCTTCAGTCGTGCCTTTCTTATGCCAATAATCTCTATGTGCTTGTATAACTTCTCTTAACGGTGTAGTGCTTAACAGGCCACCATCCCAAAAATTATGTTTTTCGTTTCTTGACACGCTATCATCAGAATTTTCAACCGTGAGCTTTGGATAGTTAAAGAAGTTAGGAAAAGTCCCACTAGCTAACACATGTTCTATTTCTATGCCTTTATCATAGACTATTATATGCTTGTTTTGCTCTTCTCCGTATTCAGAGTAGTACTTTGTTTTAAAATTATATGCCTGTTCCTTCTTTTCGTAGCTATCAACTGTAACAGAGTCACCTGTTTGCACATCCACAGTTACTAGAAGTAATCGAGGGTCAGGAGTTTCTGATTTTATTGGAAAATGTACAAAGTTTTCTAAGGTCGTTTTAAGAGAGTACCCGACTATGTGCTTGTTGTCAGGCCTTGGCAAGAAATTTCTTGGCGTAAAAAAGTCTGATTGATCTGAGAAATCAAAGAATTTACCAAATGCAGACCAAGGCATTGAAGGAATTCCTGAGGCTACATGTGGTGCTCCACCGTGTTTGCATTGCCAAGCTGAATAATATCTTCGTGCAGATTCTCCATTTGCTGGGATGTACCAACCATCTATAAAATAGTCTTTATAAAAGTCTGGGTCCAGGGAAAAAGAACTCGTTAAAAAATCATACCAGTTTTTTAAATATGGATTTGAGTTGGAAATAAATTCTATCGCGGCACTAGCAGAGGTTTTTGATACCTGATTTGTGGTATGCATAATATCCCACCACCAATGGTACATGGGATTCATATCTAATGCATCGGCTACAGTAAGCGATGGATATTTCTGACATCTCCAAAACTCTACTAGTCGTTCAGCTGAATGCTCCCAGCTCTTGGTTTTGATGGCATCAGTTACAACTACCGCAGCATTCATAGCACCAATAGAGGCACCAGCGACAATATCAAATATAGGTCTCTCATTCTCTAGACCTGCTTTGCGATGCACTTTACTAATCTCTTGAACCAAAGCCTGAAATACACCTGCTTCATATGCTCCAAGTGCTACACCAGCTTGAAATATTATTGCTCTTTGTACCCGCTTGACAACGACCTTTGCATAGCGAGTGATTGGTTTTCCACCATTAACGTCATCATTGAAAGTTAATCTAAATTGTAGAATTGTACGTGGCTCATCGCTTCGTTTAAGATAAGGAGCTCTAAATGAAAACATTCTGTTGGTCTCTTTATGCAAATATTCTATAGGTATGCCATCTATTTGTTCGCATGAAAAGGAAAGTGATTTGGAATTGTAGACATCATCTTCGTCTATGAATTCATCAGCATTGAAAACAAGCGTCGAACCTTCTGAAAGCATATAATTTAATTCGTTAGTCTTGTCTCCATCATATGTTTCATCGATTCTTTCTGAAACTCCCATGTTATTTTTTCTGTTCATATTCTTTTATTCCTAGAACTCTTTTCCACATAAGCTGAACTCTACACTCATTGTAATCTATAAGCGTCATAGTTAGTTAGTTAGGTACAGTTTGGATTAATCATAATCATAATCGTGACAAAGAGAATACAGATAGATAGATAGATAGATAGATAGATAGATAGATAGATAGATAGATAGATAGATAGATAGATAGATAGATAGATAGATAG
>DATBGR010000500.1:0-12560 GCA_036557905.1 Nitrososphaeraceae archaeon
AATATTATGCCTCTGAAAACCTGTTCTATTCTGTTGATTGTCTTCTAGACAGTAATCGCGGTCTAACATAAGAATTTTAGAAAGATTAATGGTCATTACATCTATTGTGTATCGACGTTATTTATCGTTGACTGAAGTAAGACTCCAAATAGTGGACAGTAGGTTTAAATAAATGACTTATCTCAATTGGAAATATGCAGAAGGAAAGGCATTTCCTCGACGAAATAGACCTGAAGATTATTAGCATATTATCAAAGGACTGCAGAGCATCATTTATGAGCATAGGAGCTGCTGTTGGTATGACATCGAAGAGTGTAAAAGCTAGGGTAGATGCAATGATTTCGACTGGTGTAATAGAAAAGTTCGTTGTAAAAGTTGACCCTGCATCACTTGGATATGGAATGTCATGTATGTTGATAGTACGGGAGCACACTTCACATACCGATGAAATAGTAAGTCGGCTTAATCTGCTGGGGGATGTATCTATCCATTCTAAATGTATGGGGGGGATCTCTACATTCTGTTTAGCAGTTAAGGAAGGACATGAAGATAAATTAGAACTTTTGCGAGATTCGCTTAAGCCTGCCAGTATTCGTTTCATGTTCACATCGCCATCATCACTTCAAAGTGATACCCATGAGCTTTCTGAGATAGATTTGCAAATAATAAACTGTCTGTTAACAAATCCCAGGATGGATATGAATGAAATCGCTAAAAAAATATCAATATCACCAAGGACGGTTAATAGAAGACTTACAAAGTTAAAAGATAGCAATGTATTAAAATTCTTTATTTTATGTAATCCTGTCTCTACATTAGGCTATTTTCAGTTTGCACTCGTAATAAATACAATTGACAAGTCGTTTAACAGTCAAATAATTGAGCGTATTTATGGAAGTCTAAAGGAAAATATTCTCTGCCAACCGCCTATCATAGATCCCGACAACATAATCACTCTGCTTTTATTCAGTAGAGACTTTTATACAGCGGATAGCATTCTTAAGGAGGTAGAATCCCTTACAGGTGTGAATAGGGTTGAATTGTTTGTACTAACAGATACTACTTCTTATGACGGATGGATGGCAAAAGAAGTTGGGAAAAGACTGAATCAAAAGAAGTTAGCAAGACAGAAACAACAGCCTGAACAGGTCCTAGAACTGATGAGCTAGTAGCCATATGACAACCGTTACTGAAAGTCAAGATCAACTGAAGTGTGAATTATTCTATTTTGCAACTGCGGATTGTTAATATGATCTTTTTATTCTGCATGACTGCCTCTAATTTGTAATTAAGGATTTAGGATTAAGGATGTACTATAGGTACTTATTACCGCTATAGTTGTCCGACCTTGTGGGTTCTAGCCCTCTAAGCGACCTCCGGAAGACATATGAATAATTATAGGATAAATCACCTTTTTAAATTGAAGATGTCCTGAACATACTCATAACAGGTGTGGCAAGAAAACTTCTGAAGAGAATTCATGGAAAAGAAAGAAAGCTTGTCAAATGGCTATGTCCGAACTAGACAAGTATCAATAGCTATTGTATTTTACAGAAGTTTTCACCAAGAGGCATAAGTATTGATAAAAACAGTATAAAGTTAATGAGTAAGTCTAATCATACCAAGCAGCTTTCTCATCTCGAATATCAGGATCGTGATTTTCGTGATTATCTTAGTTTAGTTCAAGGAAAAGTGGATCCCATATTGGATGATGAGTAACTTAACGCTTGAGTAGAATTACGGATAATTGATATGTAGCTTGTTCAGGAAATCACCTAAGAATAATAGTTCAGTTGTCGAGTAATACAAGCGAGGCTACAGAGTAGTCAAAATTGAGTCTAACCATTATTCTAGCCAAATTTGATGATATAATCTTGGTATACTTAGCAAGCATAAAATATGAAAATGGTAGAGTTAAGAACTAAGAAGTCCACCATTATGATAGTGCACATTTCATGAGACCGAAATTAACTGATTACCCAAATGAACCAGACTTCTTCGCACCGATTGAAGAATGGGAGGTATTTTTTAAAACTTTGAACATGAATGAGCGCAGGGAGTTCTATAGCACTTTAGAAATGGTGATAGCAACAATTCGAGGTATGAGGTTAGAAAAAATCTTGGAATCGAAAAACAGAGAAAACTTGTTGCCGAGATTTTGTCTAGGTAACGTTTGTGACTGGAATTAGATGGGTGAAAAATTCGTTCCCCGTTATCCTAAATCAGCCAAGTCTTGTTAGGCGTTGTATGATAAGAAAGGATCCCTGGTCCACTGGTTCAAGATATGAATAGTACGTCTCCTCCTCTCATCTAATCCCATATCTGTACCTGCCCACAAGTATGAGATTGGAGTCAACTAACTAACTTGTCAAATGATCTCATTACCACATTTCTAGGAATCGCAATCTTTCTCCTAATTGCATCATCAGTGATCATGCATGCATCTATGAATGCAGCCAAGGCAAAGAAGGATTTAAGAAATCCTTATGATTGTAATGATAGCAATAAGCTCAATAATTCCGACGATGTAGATAGGGGTTCGGTATGAAGGTCATTTCCTAATGACTGCATCATGTTATATGAGCCTATTGAAGGATTAACAGGTTTAATTAGGAATAGAACCTTTAGGTTATCGTTTTGCTTGCTAACAAAAGTGATCACTTCATGGGTATTTTTAGAAGCAAAGCTAGCGAATTAAGGAAGCAAAAGGAGCCAATTGATAAAGAATTAAAATAAATCATAGAATGAAACAAAGACGATATGAGTTCTTATCAATTTTACTAATAATGCTAACAGATTGCCCTATGTATATCTGTTAAGCATAGAAGTGAGCATGAAGGGAATAGTAGCATGTTCACTCTAGAATATAATAACAAACTATGAATACTTCCGCTTCACTCGTGCTCGGAGATGTTTGAATCAAGTCTATGAAATATCTATATATTCATATTCAGCCAAGCAGCCCCAATCAACAATCAAATAATATAAAGAATGTATGGAAGCGTCTTTTTTTTATAAAGTCAGATTTATACCCATTCCAGATCCAGATCTAACTGGTAACGAATATGATTAATATCTAATAGTGTACGTTGGGTGGCATTAATCAAATACTTTCCTTTACCCAAGGCATGAACAGGTAAACCTGATGATAGTAATAGATAAAACCCATCTTCTGCATCCTGTCTATTGGTAAAATAGATTATAACCATATTTAGATCATGTTTGACGTTTTATGGGACAATTTCTTTAATAAGCCTTTCATGATTATCATGTGTAATCGTTATTCCTTTGTTTGTTAGTTAGAGTCCCTCCCTAACATGTGCCCTAGCCTATAATAGATATGGTAACACTCTCATTATGATCTTACATGGGTCGTACAATTCCGTCATTTAGAATGGCTACAGTAGAGGAATTAAAAGATTGGAAAGAATTTCGAAATGAACTAGATAAACACAATAGGAGATTATTTGATAGAATGTATGCAACTTGTCATCTTTATAACTCGGCTTGTATGTGCGCTGCAAATCCAATAAGGATAAAACCAATTTTCATGTCGATTATTTTTCATCATTATGTAACTCTCACAGAGTTAAGACAGAAAATAAAAGAGGATCATATATGAATTGGGGGTAAATTGAATGGTTACAGGCCGAGCCACCGGGATCGACGTACGAATAAAGATGATAAATCCAGGACTATGGGATCGGTTAGCACAAGATGCACACAAATACGATATGACAGTAGACGAATATTGCAATTTTCTGTTAGAAAAGGAATGTGCTTTGAATTATTACAGCGGTCAAAACCAAGCCAAAACGCAAAGGCAAGATAAGACAAATCAGTCTATCGTAATATAGAGCAAAAGGCTCTAGGTTTATTATTTTTAATGCTGTATCTGATATAATAGATCCGTATTAGGAATTGGATAGAGTTTAACACAATCATCCTACTTTCACGATACCCAACAGTGACAGATGCGAGTCTCGTGATTGTGTGATTTCTTGGAAGTGGGTCTTGCTCGTATCCTTTTCATAGAAACTCACCCTATGCTACAGGTAAGTATTCCTATACCGGCTGATTTAGCAGCCTTTGTTAGGAATTTTGTATCTGACTAATATCCAGTGTTCATTCATTACTGAAAATAGTAACATTTCATGGATGACTAATCAATAATCCCACACTAGATCTATCTTTACTTCCAAGTACTTTCTGTTGTCCTAAATTGTATTGTACGAGCATGAATGTAGCTGCTATTTAAAAACTGTGTACTAGGAAGGGTCTTTCTAAGCAGACCAGATACTCTCATTGATTTCCTGAGGCATAACCATTTCATTTCATTAATTTAGTTTAATTTCATTTCATTTTCAACAGCCTGAAAGACATACCAAAAACCACGAATATTACTCCGCCACTTATTAGAAATGTAGCATTCCCAATTGAAGTATACAATAGTCCACCCAGAGTTAGGCCAATAATACTTGCCAAGCCGCCAAAACTGCCCGACATGCCCTGAACTGCACCTTGAAGTTTTGATCCTGCAAGTTTTGATAATATAGACATGAAAGATGGCCACATTAGGCCATTCCCAACTGCAAAGAATACCAGAGCTAAGCTAACCGAAACTATATTATTTGATGCAAATAGGACAAAATTTGTTCCCAATATGATACTTCCAATTATGACTAGTTTTTCTTCTGAAAATCTTTTTAATGCTTTACGCAAAACTGGACCCTGGACTAGTGCCATAGTTCCACTTAATACTGCATAAAATATTCCCAGCTGTGTCACAGACCACCTAAGATCTTTAGCAGCATGAGTCGGAAATGCTGCATAATAGATATTGAAACCAAGAAATATCAAAAAATATAATACAAGTAAAAAAGAAATATGCTGTAATTTGAAAACGTCTCGCAATTTAGGTTTTGTAACATCTACAGCAGAAGTGCAGTCTCTACATTCCTGTGAAAAAACCTTTCTGACAGTTGTCTCTTCGGTAACCAATATTTCGTTTGATGAGGGCTTGGATTCTTTTAACAGAAAAACAATCACAAGTACCGTGGCCATAGATAGAACTAGCGCTGCTAGAACCGGCAGTATTGCCCCATAGATTGTTCCACCTAGTATTCCAGCTAATGCCGGACCAAGTATAAACCCAAGATTGGAAGATATAGCCATTTTTCCAAAGTTTTTGCTCCTAGTGCTATCTGATGAAATGTCAGCAAGATATGCATTGGCTATAGAGATATTTCCTCCAGTAATACCGTCAACAGCTCTTGCAATAAATATTAGTAACAAAGGTAGAACCACTACGAATGTTCCAAAGAATGCTATATTAATACTGGATTTTTCAGAGGGTAAAAATAATGCAAAAAGAAAAATAATCCAACCAACTGCTGTTCCTATATTACTCAATAAAAGAACTTTTTTTCTTCCATAAATATCAGACCATTTTCCTAAAATCGGAGATCCAATAAGCTGAAAGGCAGGATAAGTAGCTGCTAGCAGACCATAGATTATAGCATTACCTCCAAATTTCATAACTACGAAAACTAGGAAAGGCAATACAATACTAAATCCAAGAGTCCCAACAAAATTAACCAACAACAGAGGTAATAGCGTTTGCTGTTTTGCAGAACTAGTCATTGTTTTGCTAACTGTAGGCCTCCATTTAAAATTTGAGGAAAAAATATGATTTATCTATATATGTCCAAAGTACTACTCTACCGTGAATTTAGCCTGTTCATAGATTGCTCAATCTCCTTACGAAATATGAGCTGTTTGATTAGCCTACCGAGTCCTACTACATGACAATAAAAATCCAAAAGAAACATTAATGAATCAATAAAAGAATCAAGTTACACCTACTCATTTGTATATCCTAAGATAATCTCGAATCCCTTCTCGATTAGAAGATAGTCTGACAAACGCAGATATGGATCGACGATATACTTGAAAGATCTGAAAGAATTAATAATTGAGAGATTGAACTTTGGTCTTGTAGATGCTTTCAGCCATATGCCACAACTAAAACCACATCATAAATTTCAATATAATTCATACTCGGTACATTGTCATGTATTGTATCCGAACACTATTATAAAATATGATATTTTTGGACCACGTCTCAGCAAGCAGAGACTAAATTTTTACTAACACGTAATATGTTGTATTATACACATTACTTGACAAGATGCTTTGTTCAAAAAATTCGATGATGAGGATGAAGTCGTAAATCAAGAATAATTTGTATTATGCAAATTACAGTTATGATTAAGATCAATACCAATGGCAAGACTCCAACGTACAGTGCAGCTATGAGAATAATTACAAATCCAGCTATAAACCTGTAAACTGATCCTTGAATCAAAACTTTCTTTCTATTATTATTACTATGATTACTTTGACTACTACTATCATGTTCAAGTGAACTAGCTGTAGTAAACTGAATGGCTCCAATTGAAAATAGGCATATTGCCACAGAACCGCAGATTAGCCATTCGCCTATATATGGTAAAACTACATTCTGAGGAGTTGATATTATATATCTTATACCTGTTGCGGTAGATACGAGTCCTACAACTAAAGGTAAGTGAAGGTAGATCCATGCTATATAGATTCTTGCCCTACCTCTTTCACGAAATGCACGGATTGGAGAGCCTTCAACGTTGTCAAAGTACATCCACCAAAGAGTAAAAGCAATAGTAAGACCTGCACCTATTGATATGATAGACTCTACGTCCCATTCATGCTCAGATAGACTAGCCACAAGGCCAAAAACCGTCTCTCCAATCACAATTAAAGTAAATAAGCCCATTCGTTCTGGTAAATGAAAAATATTTGGAGTCAGTTGTACATGCTTTCGTTGAACTAAAATTGCTGTAGACATGTCTACAGCAATTGCTAGTGCCCATATCATAAATCGTATAGGTGTTGGAACAATTGCAGACAATAGCCATAAAATCGTAGATATTAGAAAACCTCGTGCCAACCCATTTGCAAATTTCCTTGCAGCAGGTATTCTGCGGCCTGTGCGTAGATATTCAATTACGAGAAAACCTCTAATCGCGCCATATGATATCGCAAAATTGCTTGATGTTTCAGCCAAGGCGCCATGTATGTTGATAGTAAGAGCCGCAGCTCCCATCATCTGCAATAAAACAAAGATTCGGTGGATTACATCATCTGTTTCAAACCTAGCCGCATAAAATGTAACGCCCATCCATGCCCACCATACAGGAACAAAAAGGGATATCGTCCCAAGAAATTCTAGAATCGAATTATTATTAACATATAGACTGTGACCTATCTCTGAAACAGCAGAAGCAAAAACTAAGTCATAGAAAAGCTCAAGCCAGGAAGCATGACGCTCGCGTTCTAAGGTACTCAATATGTGTTATGACCTGAGGCCTATGCCTATTATCTTTACTGATGTCTTTATCAGAGAAAAATCTAAAATCATGCAGCCGATCGGGTATGTAGTAACGGCTATACATGCGACAATAAGTCAGAATAAGATGAAGGACCTAACTACACGCGTCTCTTAGAATGGGTGGATACCTAATATCAGGAGTAGGTGATGTTCCGTTGTTTTATGCAGACTCGAGCAGAATTATATCTACTATAGTAATAGATAACTTATGTCATCTTCTATAAGTCATCAGTAAACTAGTTAATCAGTTAGATGGCATTTTCATCGGTAAACCATCAATTACATGCCAAGTTTCTACCATTTTGCCATATTGAACTCGGTATATACTTATGCCTCTGTAGCTAATTGTTTTATTGGTTTCTATTGTGTCTGAGTAAAACGTCTTTGTTGTCAATGATCCCTTCCAATATGCACCCACAAGATCTGGGTAAGCTTCTGATGCAACTATTGCGTCTACCACGTAATTGAGTTCATCGAATTTATCTAAAGAATACCTAAGGTCATTTTTTGCTCATCGATTCCTCTTCCAGGCGAGCCCATATAGGCAGATTGACCGTGGTCAATGTAATCAGAAGATATTATTTCATCAAATATTGCTTCATCTTTGTTATTGTATGCTTCGAAATAGCGTTTAATAACCACTTTATTCTTCTCAATCTGAGACATTATCTCATTAGTACTCATACCACTTTATATAATAAAGTGGACCAACTGTAAGGTCTTTTGAGCTGGGTGAGACATCGGAAATGATGTCGTGCTGATAATATATGATTGATTGAGTAATAATTATTCAAAAATCAGTATAACTTGAATTATGAGATAAAAAAAGGTGCCAATATTGTTGTCGTTGTTTTCGTTATCAAATAAAATTGTGGTAGGTTGTCACTCATTATCCTTATCCCGCCTTGATATTTTTTAATCCTCCTGTTGTTTGTCCGACCTCGATGATATATCCGTCCGGGTCACGCATATAGCACCGAATCTCTACACCATGGTCTTTCGGTTCTGTAATGAATTCAGCTCCTCTGCTTTGCCATTCATTGTAACAGGCCCAGATGTCCGCTACACGAATAATCATAAAGCTGTTTACTTCGTTTTCGTTCTGAGGTGTACTGAGAGTTATAGTCGGCTTGTCGTCAGTTGGGCCCCCACCTACATTTAGAACTAGCCAGCTATTGGCAATTTGGATGATGGTGGGTTCACCATTACGGATAACCCTGCCTCCGAAAACACGGAGATAAAACTCTGCTGATCGTTTTACATCCTGCACTGTCTTGAAGTGTGTGAGGACAAATCCTTGTTTAGGTGTGTATTCATATTCTTCTCTTTTGATCATATCCACATACTGTTCTTTCCTATTGTTAGTAATTTGCGTTTTTATATTTGAACTAGAATAAAGCTTAGTACCTCGCATTGTTATCTCACCAAGTTGACACAAGAAAAAAGGCGCAAGAGAAGCAAATTGCCACCATCAAAGGACTTACCATAATCACCCAGCGGTATAGGCCGAGTTGGTAAATCAGCAATCCATATCTCACGAACACACGAGCTCGGCTAGATGATCGGCTTATTACCATTTGACGCCTGCATGGCTCCTCCATCAATGCGGATGTTTTCGCCATTCACCATTGGTGCTGATTGCAAATAAAGCAATGCATCCACGATTTCCGAGATTTGAACTAATCGCGGAACTGGACGACGTCTTTTTAGAATTTCATGTATCTAATTGATCCCCTACCTCAACATCCGCAAGTTCACTACGTACAATTATGCTTGTCTTAAGGACTTCTTACTTAACGTCGTTCTCTGCTAGGTCTGCAACAATGCCTAGAATTTTCTTTAACTCGGACTTCATTTATCAATATCATTCCATGTCAAGATTTTGGATTTAGAGTTATATCCAAACCAAATAGCATCAATATCCTCAGACTTTTCTATATGTGGTAATGTATGTACACATTCAGAATGAGGCCGTCAATTGTTCGAGTAACGATTATGTCGCTTTAGTTTCTAAATTTATAGTCCCACTTATTGTTGTCATCTTGTCATTTTGCAATTATTTATGCATATCTATATTTAGTAACCAGTAAATTCTTCAATCTTAACTCTTTGTTTTGGTATATGCAAATCATCTTGTAATAGTTTTTGCATGGCTTTCAGCATACCAGGTGGGCCACAGATGTAAAATATCGCTTCATCTAGTTTACTAGTATCCAAATATTTGACTATCATCGGTTGGTTTATGTGACCTTGTTCTCCTTTCCAATTATCTTGACTAGTATCAAGAGTATACACAATCTTTATATTTTGATTCAAATTTACCCATTCATCAAATTCTTTTTTAAATAAAATATTTTCCTCATTCCTATTTGAATCAAACATTATTATTTTTATTGGCAATTTTTTATCTGTAGCGTACTTAATCATACTTCTAAATGGGGTAACGCCAATACCTCCAGAAAGTAAAACTACTGTTTTTGAATAATCACCATCGGGCAATACAAATTCTCCTTCAGGCCCTTTAACTTTGACCTTTGTCCCTTCTTTTAAAGATGTTAATCTTTTTTTATATGGCGAATCTCTGATTCTTGTAGTTAGCATTATAAAATCCTCAGTTGGTGAAGAGGAAATTGTAAAATGTCTGATAGGCCCTTTTGAGTCATTATAAACTTCACCTATATCAAAAAAGGCAAACTGGCCTGCTTTGTAATCTAATAATGATTTTTGATCACTACTCTCTTGTACACTTTTTGCATTTTGCTTGCTAAATTTAAATGACATCACATCTGTACTATCAATATTAATTTTTTCTAAAAATGTTAATTCAATATCAAAATGGGAAGAAGATGTGGATGAGATTGATTTACCTTTGGCCAGTTTTTTAATTAGTAATTGATTACCATCAACTTTTATTTCATATACAGGTTCTGGTTCATCTGCTGGAGGATTTGTAACTTCTCCTGTTCTTACATCAAATTTCGAGCCATGCCAGGGGCACTCAACTTCGTAATCATGAAGAGTACCATCTGCTAAAGGTCCGCCTTCATGTGTGCAGATATTACCTATTGCATAGTATTTTCCTTTAATGTTTGCAACTAGGATTTTCTGTCCATCAAGTTCCACTTCCTTCATCTGTGAAGGCATAATTTCATCTGTGTTAGCGACTTTAACAAAATCTTCTTCTTTCTCCTCACTCAAAAATCATAACCATTTTTTAATATAATTTGAAAGCGTATATGTTTTTCGTTAGTAATTTAATCGTCATAGGAACTTTATAGAAATGTGACTAAAATGTATTATGGTTCAATAATAGTTTGCAAAATACAAAGATTTTTACGATCCTTTAATTACTAATTCGGATAAAAGCCACAATCATGTATTTCTATGAGAATCTGAATTATAATGATCCAAAGAATAAAAACATAATATTTGCATTAAATGATATTATAAACAATAGCAGAATACCAAAACGTTGCGTGACTGATCTTGTAAAGTGTAAAGTTTGTAAGTTTTTCCTGTTCATCAGTCAGTAGACTTCCAGTTATCAGTATCATATTTGACCTCTGCAAATCTAACCTTTATTTCTGGATGTAAGATATCATAAACATCTTTGCCTACTATAATTTTATCAGGATTAGTTAATGATGGTAGCTTCGAAGTATAAACCGCATCAGTGATTATGACTATCATTTAATTCTGACTAGACCAGTATAGATTTAATCATCCTTACACTGTTTTCCTGAAGGGTAGGTTCATAAGAGGCTAAGCCTCTACGAAGAGATGGAAAACAAGGCAAATGTTCAGAGTCATGATGTAAAATCATCCAATATATTATCTTTAAAGTTCCTACTTTCATCAAATAGCCATAAAAGAGGTGATAACTAAGCCTTGGAAAAAATATTAACATCTTTAAGAGCATATTCTACGGTTAAGTATTCCCACAAGCGCAAGAACAGATTTTGTGTAACCTGTGGCAATGTAGCTACTATGGAAGCACTATTCGATGTCGGCGAAGGTGTTACTGTAATAGAGAAGTACTGTGACATATGTGCAAAACAAGTAAGATAACACACAGTGGTCTTCTAGCCAGTTAACTCGGCTACCTGAAGATGATGAGGATGATGATGTAAGCTGTTTTACCACTTCACTTCCGACTGTTCCAGTTGTACCTGTAACCAAGACGGTAGTTTCATTATTTTTAGTGGTAGTAGTAGTCAACGACTTATTAATACAGGAATATTACTTAAGTCTGGTAGTAACCGTGTTAAGTAGATAACACTAGAATGTAGAACATTGTGATATTCTTGCTTGTCTCTCCATGTGACATTGGTAGAGGAAATTTCGATCCGGGTTGGAGTTGGGATAAATCTATAAAACCTATTGCGAAAACTGATAGTTGCCAATTACCCCATAGTCATTATATTATTACTGGGAGACTAAAAGTAAAATTGAATGATGGTACTGAAGATGAGATTGATCACGGTGATATTGCTTATGTCCCACCTGGACATAATTCATGGGTAGTCCAGATAAGCGATGCAGGACACGGACTAATATATCAGTATCCTAGTGAGTTTAACAGTGCAATAATTATCTTCTTAGAAGATAGTCATGAACATAAAGAATTGAAGAATCCGAACTGCCGATGAAGAGAATCTTAAAGATGTTGAAATAATTGAATTGAATCACCACAAATGGGACTTTCGAATCAACTAAGATCACACTCTACGTGAACTGCCTCTGCATGACCAGTCTTGTGAGAACAAACGTCTGTATACGTGGCTTTCATATTTATATCTAATTACATTACACGAATAACCATGTCAAACAACACACCCATCCTTGTTACTGGAGCCGCCGGAAATGTTGGTTCAGTAGGGAGAGGTGTGGTCAAACTTCTTCGAGAGCGCGATCATCCAGTCAGAGCGCTTGTACACCGCCTCGACGAACGATCTCAAGTGTTGAGCGAAATGGGAGCCGAGCTTATAGTCGCCGACCTCACAAATGGTGCTGACGTAGTAAGAGCCCTTGCGCGGTTGCAAGCGGATATATTTCGGCATGAGTATCTCATCACCATATATTCAAGCTACGGCTATTACAGCAGCCGCAGCAAAAGAAATATCTGACTTCG
>DATBGR010000501.1:0-13787 GCA_036557905.1 Nitrososphaeraceae archaeon
AGTTGATTATTTCTTATGTACATATATTTCGTAATTTGATCATAACGCAGATCTGATATAGGTATTACCTTAAAGCCATTATCATGCAAATATTTCATTTCAGAAGCAAATAATCCAACATCAGTACTAGATGGTCCCTTAGAGTTATCTATACTGTGATATGCAACTATAGGTATTGCATCTATAAAACGCATTTTACTATTATAGCCAGTTTGCGAGTTAACCTGCTCTTTGAATTTCTCAAAGATTATAGTATCATTGTGAAGGTAGGTACGATCCAATTTATTTTGGCTTTTTTCCTTGATAGAATAACTATTTGCATAAGTTAGTGTTCCATTATCACTATAAGTTCTACAATCTGTTTGCTTAGGAGTAACGTCATAACCATCACAGCGTAAGAACATTAAATCGGCAAAGCCATTGTCTGCAAATCCATAATACTTACTAATGGTATTCATTACAGTAGAATTGTCCCAAGCATCGCCATGTACAGCTGCAAATATATTAGGAGAATTAATACCGTGATTTTCTAGACATTGTTTAGAGCCACCCATTTCATATTCTAGATCTTTTATAGACAGATGATTAAGGTCTCGATGTGTCATACCTTTTGATTCTATGTCCTGACCATCTTGTTGTAACTCCAATATGTCATTCCAATTCATGCGATGATGCTGCCTGGTGCTACTACTACTTGCAAAATCACAAGTTATAAAGAAGCTCGCCTTAAACCCATATTGATCTAATATCGGCTTTACAGTTGTAATTTGATTTTTTATAGTATCTCCAAAAGTTATGATAACTAATTTATCGTTGTTAGTTGTTTTCGATGTATTAGATTGAAGATTAGGATTTATCCCGTTTGTCTTAGTAACATTATGAGATGGCATTGTTGCTTCACCTTTTTTGATCATGTTAATTCTCGTATCGTCATTATGTTTATGACTAATGGCAAACCCCACATTATTAATGCTGTAATCATCACTGCGAATCAACAATGAAGGGACTAAAAAGAATAAGAGAATTAGGCTAACTAAAACGAATTTTAAACCATTAGTCTGAGTAGAAGGATCTTTATTAGTGCTAGACATCGTTGATGAATGAACCAATTTGTAAAGATCATATTAGTGTGTTTTGAAATACGTTTCAGATTGTGAACCCCTTAAAATCTTAGTAAAAAAAGATACAGCATTATTTCTCTCTTAATTTAAATATAATAATTAATAATCAAACAATTAACATTACGACATCTACTCACAATAACTCGCTAAATGCCCATATTCGACATCTAGCCATAGCTTCATCTCTTCTGTTGTTATCTAGCATTTTATTAGTTTCCATAGCTTCTCCGTTTGATGTAGTTGTAGCCAAAAGATGTTCCGATGAGAGTGCTAGTGATGATGGATCCTCATCGTCATGTACCTTCCAAGATTCGAATTCTTTCAATCATTTCCCCTCTGGAAATGATGGCAATGATAATAACAATGGAGAAGTTATTCCATTTAAACATACAAAAAAGTATTTCAATCATGAGAGCCATGATGGGGATTCAGAAAATGACACTCCATTTACTCTACCATTCCCATGACAAATTACAATAGAAATCCTTTACTTGAGCCGATGGATTGTGTACATATTCTTTTTTGATTAGTTTTATCTAAAATAATGAATGAGAATTAGGCAACACACTTCCAAATCTCACCAGAATTACAATTAATATTGCGCTCGATACAGAACGTATGTATTTAGACAAAGGGATTAAGATTGATTGAAAATTATTATGATATGAACTTGAGATATATGATGATCTATATAGGAATCAAGATAGTGAATCGTACTGAAGTGTTTTCTTTGGAACTGCTTAACATAGTTAAGTAAGGCTTTATAACCTTCGATAACTGATGGAAGGTTTATCAGGTTGCAACATATACCAATGGAAGACCAAGATCATGTTCATTACTGTGAGAAATGCGAGCATTGGTATCTTTGCAAGCAGATGGAATTCCGTTGTGAATTAGAACCTCGCTCTGTAACTAGTCATAGGCAACATATGGATTCAATGCCGGATGATAGTATATTTGCTTCTGGAGATTGGATATTTATACTCGACCAAGATAGATGAAGGATAGTAATACTGGCATGCAAAAGAAGATAGTCGGTATAATATTACCTGTCTTGGCAATATCTGTATCCTCAGCTTTACTAGTGTTAGTACTAACACATCATTTTCCATATTCTCAGAATGGTAGTTACGATAAAAATAGTTTCAACAATCTGCCAAATCCACCTTTTTCAACTGGTCGTTATTCGATAAGTTCAATATCTTATCAGACTTTTCAAGATCCTGTTTATGGAATAAAAATTCAGTATCCCTCAGATTGGGAAAAAATACAGTTTGACAAGAACTTTATCGTTGGATTTGTATCTGACGCTAGAAATGATTCAGGTGTATTAGAGAATCTTATGATATCTACTAATAGACTACCTTCTCCTGATATATCTTTGAATGATTTTGGTAAGATGAGAATTTCCGCACTTGAATCACAGTATCTGGATTTTCATTTAGTAAGTTCTGGTGCATTCGTGACCTCAACAGACTCGCCACTCTATAAAATAGAATATAATCATAAGGATGGCGTTACACCAATCACGACGACTGAAATATGGGCATTAAATGGCGGTCGTGCATTTATGCTCTTGGCTAATGTTGATACATCTGAGACTTCAATTTATATGCCAATATTTCAAAAGATGATAAATTCTTTTAGTTCATCTGCTCCTGCAAATGTGTTACATAACACAAAAATCCATAGTGTATAGCACATAATGGTATATACCCAATTATTAAATAATAATAGTATCGGGAATACGCTATTATCATTTATGTCAAATGATATGTTCATGTCTATTGTATGTATGGCCCTGATGCTTGTCATATTATGATAGATAGGAAGCAAAATAGCTCCACAATGCTTATCCAACACAACAGTGCTTAATATACGTCCTAACACTTGCAATACCATATTGGCTGCTCTGGATGGAGTTATTCAGCTTGGCAGGGACCATTTTATCCTCCTAATCTAGAGAATTCCAGATGGTTAAGTTACTATTCTCAAGTGTTTGATTTTGTAGAAATTGATTCTTCTTTTTATAGGACGCCTAATGCATTTATGGTAAAGAACTGGAGTAAAAAGACTCCTACCCATTTCAGATTTACTGCTAAATTTCCAAAAGTTATAACTCATGATAAAAGATTGAAGGATGTAGAAAAGGAGATAGAACTATTCTTTTCTTCCTTGTCTCTTCCTTGATCTACCTTAAAGACAAGATCTTGGCATTATTGATACAGCTACCGCCTTCTATGGGTATAGTTGAGGGTATGAATGACTTGAGAGACATCATACCTGAATTTGATAAGAGATTTAGATATGCTGTAGAAGTTAGAGATAGTTCATGGTTTCAGGATTTGGCATATAGTTTTTTTTCTGGGGTCAACTAGTGGATGTAAGAACGCCTCGAATAGTTACTACAGACTTTACATAAGATTCATTGGAGATATGACCATACAAGAAATAGATTTTGGTAAAATACAAAAAGACAGGATTTCGGAAATGAAAAGATGGGTTAGATTCGTAAAAAAAGCCAAAGAAGTGCAACGGGACAGATTAAACCTAGCAATTGTGGCAGCAAACAATCATTATGCTGGATTCGGTCCAGGAACTTCTAATACGTTCAGGAAAATGCTGGATTTATCAGAAGTGACTTGGTATGATGTTAAGGTGCCTCAAGCTGAAAGAGCAGCTTGCCATCGGAGCTATGCCAGGTTTAATAGTATACAAGGCCCTAATTCACCTGCGGCGGAGGGCTGCACACAATCAGAAGATCCATCAAATTAAAAACAGCCTGAAAGTTTCCATTTCCACTGATTTAATCATACTCAATATAATATTTCTAACGGAATATGAGACTGGAGTACTATGGCTAAGGTCAAGATGCTAAAATTACTTTTTTCTAACTTTCGTTTTTTCTTTTTGGTCTTGTGGGCACAATTATCGCAGCAACTAACAGCAAAAATAATGTGATGCCTACGATTGTAACGAGATCAAACCTCAGCGCAACTTCCATCTATTGTCATTGTGGCAAATTGATATATCTACCTTTAATTGATAATAGAAAATCTTTGAAATAACATTCCACCAAATTTCGGCAAAAACAACATACTAGAATAATAATTTTCACCTCCGAGAATTAGAGGATATGCCTTACGAGATTATTGTATGATTGATTCCTTTTTCAAGTTTATTGGCCGAGCCTGTAGGAATCGTCTTGTCTTGTTGTTCTAGCCAGTTCTTGCCTATCTTATTCTAGACAGTCAGTATTTGTTATCGAGATCTTATTGCATACTCCTGCGACGTCGAAATATTACATGTAAAATTTCTGCGTAGAGTAACGTATTCACAAGCTTTCTAGAATAAACTCACATCTGACTGCATTAAGGGCAACCAGTGTCAACACTAAAAGCATTGCAAATAGGTCAATTCTAAATATTTGAATATTCTGGTTTGGCCTTTCTTGTTTTAATCTCATCCCAATACTAGTTTATATTGGAAAGATCTTCTTTTTTTATAAAAAAAGTAAAGATATATCGTAGCTAAAAGTTATTATCTTATTTATCTGAATAAATATATTCAACAACCCATATTAATTATAATTTCTTACTGAGTAACCAGTAATACACGCGGACGTTGACGAATTCAGTGTTGGACTTAGGTAGGAGGCGCATCCCTTAAGACGGCTGAATTCTACAACGCCCGTTTGTATAGTTATTTCGATGTTTCTTAGGATGTAGAATTACGAAGTAAGCGATCATTGGTAAAACGTCTTTAACGAGTGTTATCATAAATAAATTTGCGAAGGCTAATAAGGGTGCTGGCGATTAGGTACGATTAAGATGATTTTATATTACTCAAATATGATTTCGATACCTTTTCCTTAAACTGAAAGATTCACTTTAATTCATTGGCTATATGGGTTAATAACACTCACTCATTTAATTGTAGCATAAATTTTTTCTTGATCTGCTATTTGTACGCTTGAACCTTTTAGTTGCATTATTAGCATACAAATATTCAATTATTCAGAATAAGAGACAATCATGAAGGAGAAAATTTCAATTTTGATATTGGTCTAGGATGTAGTTTATTCTGTTCTATTCTTCTTCAATGCAGTTTCATTTCTATCTATCAATATTCTAGTGGTGCATTGTTCTTGTCCTAATTTTTTCTCGTCTGACGATCGCGAAAAAGAATAGTCCCAGAGCTGCAAAACCCATTATTGCTAATAAGAGCTCTAGACTTGATGATTCAATTTGAGGTATGAAAAGATCGAGCTTGGATACAATTACTCGCACTGCAAATATTGCAAAAGCAATTGCAACATAAAGAATACGTTTTGATTTTATCCTCTTGTATGCAATAAGAGACAGTGCAAAGAGAATTGCCGCAAATATCCCAGTCCCAAGATCAAAAAACTCTGCTAGATTTCCCTTATCTAACATATCGGTAACAGGTTCCTCATGATTGTTGGGATGGTATGAAATAGCCAAAACACTTTGTGTAGTTAAATGAAATCCTAATGACAAAATGAATAGTAGTATAGAAACTAAATTTGTCGAAATTTTGATATACTCATAATATTGACTATTGAGTTTAAGATTTGTCTTCTTAACTGGTTTCATCAAATTTCCTCATCGTTTGAATTAGATACCTTGTCAAAGTCTCCTGATGGTTCTGGTCTGGATCCTGATGCCAAATCTAAGAAGAGTTCCGCTAGTCTATCGGATAGTTTGCTCCAGATTGTAGGATAATAAGATTTAAGGAGGCCAACTATGTCATTGACATTCCCTTCTATAAAGTATTTTACAAATCGGCCCTCCTTGCAACTGGTAACTAAGCGAGTATTTATTAGATTTGACATATGCCAATTGATTGTTGGCGCAGTTAAATGCATGTAATTGGAAATTTCTCCTTGAGTCGAACCAGGATTTTCAACAAGATATAGAATGATATCCCTCGGAGTTTCTTGCTGCAGTACTGCTAATATATCTTCATCTCTTTTGCGTAAAATTGAAACTGTGTAGTACACTTTGTACATTCCTCTGCGTCTTGATTTTATTAATCCGAGCTTATCGAGTACTCCTAGGTGGTGCTGGGTATCTCCAATGGCTATGACCAGGCTTTTGCTTAGCCTTCTGAGATGGATCCCTGGATGATTCTTTATGTATTCATATATTCTTGCCCTGTTATCCGATATAACCTGATCCGTTTGCTCCCGATCCACATGATTGATCATTCTGGAATTCACCACCAATTCGTCTCATTGGATATGACCCATCCCATTCATACTGTCGGGTCATTCCATATATATTTCAATTAAAAATCATTCTACTTTAGTTGTCAAATGCTTTTCTTGATAATGGTACACTTATCTAAACATGATATTCCATGTTACTTGATAGATTAGAGGCGTTTGCTAATAGCTTAGGCAAATGTCACTATATTAATAATTATACAATTCTGGTTGCAAACTATTTATGGTATAATATTGAGATCGTCAAAAAGAATGCTCGGGCCTATTACGTAAATTTAGACGTAATACAGGTAGCGTCAATAATGCAGGTGGTTAGCTGTAAGGAGTTACTTGTGGAGGTATACAATTCCTAATCCAAGTTCTTGAGACCAATTAACCAGAATACCTACATTGATTAGGACTGTTATTATTTTTAATATTGTAGTACTGTAATGAATGATATACTAATTACACAATTTTCAGAGGAAAACCAGATATTTGGGGACAGACAATATCGTAGTTGTGGCTGTAGGACTAGTAATCTAGATACATAAGAATCTAACTCAAGGAATCTGTTATAGATGTTCCTACTATGGATAGGAAACAACAGCGAAATACTACCTCATAGATGGCTAATTCCAATATTTTAGTCCAGACTCCAAGCTGCGAATCTTGTCATAGATGATGGAATGATCAGCCCCCACTTCCGTAGTCAAGTATAGTAACAGATCATCGCCAAAGGGCATAGTAATGCGCTTTACTTTTTCGTATTCAGCCAAGACATACATTCCTTTGCCGATCTTGTCTGAGAACCCATCGCGTACCTTCCAAGCGGCCATGGCCATCTCAAGAGATTTTTTGCTTTCTTCATTGCTAAGTAATTCCTGTACGCCTTCACGCTGCCGATGAAAGATTATGCTCCCATTTGGATCGCAAATAATGACAGAGCGAATCAAGGCATCAATATTCATAATATCCTTGTAATGCTGCCTTATTTTATAAACTCTAATTCTTAGCAATGAACTCATCATATAACCAAATATCGCACCCCATATAATATGGAAAGCAAGCGCAATAAAGGCAATGTCTGTTACTGAATGACTTAGTTGGTCTGCTAATATGGTTTTTTGCCAAGCAATCGCTAAGATTTCAACTATATGTTGTATAGAAGGCTGTATCAACAGAGCAGTTATTGGGAGAAATAATAATAGCCATATGACTACGCCAGCTCCCATACCTAGAAATGAACTTTTGTATGGAACAAGAAGGCGTATTTTTCTCCATCTAATTCCGACACCACCCAAAACAATTCCTATGGATGTGCCTATTATAAGATGGAGCCCAAATCCCAAATATCCGGCATTTACAACATTATTCGAACCCAAGGATATTCCGACAATCGAATAGAAAGTACCCATGGGCATACTATATGCTAATTCTGCCAGCGCTATTGCTAAGGAGACTAGAAGAGTTGCAACTAAACCAGAAAATGCCCCATACTTTACTCCTTTTAATGTCACTAAAAGTACATTTCTGCTTTTTTGTTTGGCATGAATGGACTGGCTATAAGTCACTTTAAGTCTCTATCCACATGATAAGTTTGATATTCACAGATTTACATTTCTTATCTACTAGTTTTTTTAGCTTATTAAAGTACACGCGCATTGGTTTTTCCTTTTGAATATTTTTTAACGATTGACGACTAGATAACTCGACCATGTTATTACTATTTACAAGTTGGTGTGATACCAGGTAATCACCATACAAATTCTGATTTCGACACATAACTATTTCTTATAGTTAGATAATTATAAAGCTCATGGTAAAATTAATTTATATTAAGATATTAATAAGGTCCAATAGCTTACAAATGTTAGGTATTGTATTTAATGATAGCTTAATAAGTTGCATTTGTTAATATTAGCTAATTCCTATCGCAATATCAACTAAGCATTATTCTCAAAGGTACTATTTCGTATGCTAGTGAAAGTATTCGAGAAAATGCTGTTACTATGTAGAAAATCTACTCCAAACAAATTCAATCGTACTCACAAGAATAGATAGAAAGATTCTGTCGCGGTAAATATCTTTGCCTGTATCACACTTGGAGAAAATAATTGCATACTTACAAATGAATGATGTATCGAACGTTTAGTCATGAATCAATTAAAATATTGAAATATTGTAAATACTATATTTATCATTTGTTAAGGACTGGTTCCAGCATCTTTATATCCTTTAAGTCTCTTAGTCTATGAATGTTAGAAAATATAGCATATTTCGGCATTGGTTTTGTGATCGTCTATCTGGCGCTTGAAACAGCGTGGCACTTTACTGCATGTAAGATACATGACAAATCTGTAAAGCCATGTATGTATAAGCAGGTTAAGTTGGCTCTTGCACACGCACAATAGATTTCCAGACCAAAACGGAGTTGGCCAAAAGCACTTGTCGATAGAACATGGAATCAAGGATCATGGAATTACTGCTCTTGAATTTCTTGAATCTATCGATGAGTATTCAATAGCAAATAGATATTTATGTTAAATTTGAGCCATGGATGTTCTAAAGTAAGTTACTAGATTTGGGCTAAAAATGCTTATATCTATACTATGTCATAACAACCAACTTGTAGAACCATAACGCTAAATGGCCATTTTTCTAATAGTGCTATCTAGATGATTGGTATGAGGTTTTGGTATCCGGCCTAAGAATGAGAAAGATCTAATGTAGCCTACTTTTGAGCTTACTGTCTACTGCATAATTATGGTAACGTTACTGCTAACAGAGATTTGAAGTATCACAAAATCATTGTCTGAATAAGAGAATTAGGTCAGTCAAGGGGTAGATCGCAACTATTTCTAGAAGATAGGTATTCAATAGTCGGCCCAAATGATGAAATGGGATTAGATATTGTTAAAGGCCAAAAGATGTGTATTAAAATTATGTCCTATTTAGAATACAGCTTTTTATCAATATTCAATGACTCAAAATCCGGAATTAATACCACCAAAAATGCTCGCAATTTATTAAATGATCAATATTTTAGTGAACTTGGTCTATATATAGAGGGAGAGTGTTATGTGACTCTGTAATTTCAGCAAACCACTAATCACATTGGTAGTTGAAGATTCTTTTACTTCATAGCATAAGTATCGTTAATGTATAATATGAAAAACTACGTACGGTGTTGTTTGCGTAATATGGCAGAAGTGAATTCATTGACAACAGCTTACCCATTATTTGATATACATGAAGTTAGTGTTTTCGTCATATCCCAAATCAGACATGGGGATTACCTTAAAACCGTTATCATGTAAGTATTTCATTTCTAAATCAAACAATCCAATATCAGTGCTCGATGGTCCTTTTGAGTCATCTATGCTGTGATAGGCAACAATAGGTATAGCGTCAATAGACCCCTTCTTATTGTTATAAGCAACTTGCGAATTTACTTGATTTATGAACTTCTGAAATGTTATCTGGTCATTATGAAGATAATCCATATCCCATGCATTATGACTTTCTTCTCTAATAGAATACCTATTTGCATAAGTCAGTGTTCCAGTATCATCAAATGTTCTACAATCAGTTTGCTTATGCGTAATGTAGCCATCGCATTGCAAGAAGATTAAATCTGAAAACCCATTATCTGCAAATCCATAGTACTTACCAATCATGTTTATGACGGTAGGATTATTCCAAGCATCACCATGAACAACGGCAAAGATGTTTGGGCTAATGCCATGATTTTCTAGACATTGTTTTGAGCCACCAATTTCAAATTCTAAATCTTTTGGAGGTAGCTGATTGAGATCTCGATGAGTCATGCCTTTTGATTCTAGATCTTGCCCATCCTGCTGTAAAGCCAGTATGTCATTCCAGCTCATTCGTGATAATTGATTGTTATTTTCGCTTACATTGGCATTATTATTATTACCTACAAATCCACAGGTCACAAAGAAACTACCCTTAAAGCCATATCGATCCAAGATCGGCTTGGCAAGTGTAAATTGGTTCTTATGGATATCACCGAAAGTTAAGATTACAAATTTATTATTGCTTTTGCCAGCATTAGTTCCATTGTTAGAATTCTTGTCAGCTGCATTTGTTTCTGAGGTCAAATTGAGCCTATTTCTCATAGTTCCCGTCGCTACAGGATCTACTTCTAATCGGAATGATCCTATTCTATGTGTAGATGTGGAAATGAAGTCGTTATTGTGATTATTGTTGTGATGGTGATGACTAGCACCCAAAGCGATACCAGCCATTGGGCCGTTATTCCCTGGAATCCCAAGTGTTAACGTGCTGAGCATAGTAATCATTGTGAATATCCTCAATATACTTGTAGAATTAACATTATAGCAATCTCTGACATCCATCGAATCAATCTATTACCAAAAGATATTAGGACTTTCAAAATGAGTTTTCTAGAAGAAGATTGTATATTTGGCCAATGATGCTATTGGTTATCTGTCAGCATGCGTTAACACTAACAAAACAAGATTGTTTTAATTGCGCTGCGATCAATTCTAACCGAGTAAATAACTAGGATCATTTACAACAACATCTTTTTGATGAAACCTCTGCTTTCCTATGGCAATTTTATTGGTTGCTTTGGATTTACAGTTAATTCCTCTGTAATTATGCATCATCATGAAGATAGCGCATCAAATCATAAATGCTTGATCATGGATTAATTAAGCGCATTTTGAAAGGTTCTTCTGTTATTTGCCTCTCGAAATTTAGCTGGTATTTAACTGAACGTTGAAAAATTCTACTAAATTCACCATTATCAATACAAAAACAATAGATTTTGTTGGTTTGATAATGATAAAGATACAAATGGATAATCTTCAGTTAAATTATTGGCATGTTTGTACCAGGAATCCTTTGACTTAAGCCCAAAAACCAATCCGATCAAAAAAAGACTTATATAATATAGTCTCATACCAATTAATTGGATATCAAATGATTGTAAACGAAAATTATGATTTCAATAATGAAAATAATATAAGTCGTAAAATTATTCTAGTATCTAAAACAATTCAACACGCATTTGATTTGGAATTGCATGATAAAGTTGGTATTACTATGGCGCAATGGAGGGCTATAAGTATCCTCGCAACACATAATGGAATTACCCAGAGGGAAATTGCAGATAAATTGGGTTTGGATACCTCTTCTATTATACCACTAATCGATAGACTGGAATCAAAGGAATTAGTCAACAGAAGGCCTGATAATACTGATAGAAGAATCAACAGATTGTATATCACGAAAAAGACAGAGTCCTTACTTGGTCAGATGCAATTATGTGCTAAATTATTTAAGAGTTCGTTGATAGATGGGATTAAGAAAGATCAATTGGAAATCACGCGATTGGTTCTGGACAGAATAAGCCAAAATCTTTCAAGTCATTATGGATTAGATTCTGACGAGAGTAGTAATATTATTGTAGAATCGCGCATCGTTAATTCATCTTCAAAGAGTGAAACTACATCAGTCGTGCGAGTAAATGAATCAAAATGAAGAAAGTCAATATGAACATGAACAATAACGATAATGACGCCAGCGACCGATATTGCGGTTCAAGTGATAGTGTAAATAGGAAATTACGTTCGCAAAAGCCGGTTGCCGTGTCAACAAATTCAGCTAACTCAGAAAAAATTTCAGTTAGTGCTTGGAAGGTGGTAGCTATTCTGAGTTTAATTGCAACGATGGTAACTTATGCTGAAACAATGCTAATACCTGCTATTCCTGATCTTATTAGAGACTTTCATGTTTCATATAATGCTTCGTCATGGCTAATAACTATGTATCTGTTAGCAGGTGCAGTCATGACTCCTATTGCTGGGAAATTATCAGACATATACGGTAGAAAGAAGATTTTACTAATGATAATGATCGTTTATGCTATAGGTGTAACAGTAGCAGCGTCTTCAAATACTTTCTATACCATGTTGATCGCCAGGTCTCTTCAAGGAGTAGGAATGGGAATGTTTCCTATCGCATATACTATGATAAGATCACAGTTTCCACGTAGCAAAATCTCAATTGGACAAGGAATTATTACCTCTATGTACGCAAGCGGTTCTGTAATAGGGCTAGTCGTAGGTGGTGGTATAATACACTATTATGGCTGGCACGCAACATTCATTACTGTTATACCAGTTTCGATCGCACTATTGTTTATTATCTGGAAGTTCGTTAACGTAAAAGATCATCGATACGAGTATATTAATAGCAATGGCGGTAACTATGAAACTAACAATAAGAACAATGGTAGTTTGAATAATTATAAGCCTAACAACCACCTCAGTGATACCAAGAGGCCGACTAAATTACTAAAAAATAATAAATACTTGGAACCTACCCTCGAACAAAAATACAATGATAGACCTATCGAACCTAAAGCTGGCCTTAAAAGACAGCCTCTAGATATTAAAGGGGCGGTAACATTAGGTATTGCAATAATCTCCATTTTACTCGCATTTACGTTCTTGCAACCACACGGTTCAAGTTCAATAGCATCGTCAGCAGGATCCGATTTTAATAGCGGAACATATTCCGTTATAATCACTCTCTCCTTTGCAATACTCGGGACAGCTTCATTCGTGGGATTCATACTAGTTGAAAGGAAGGCCCAATCTCCATTAATAGATCTCAAACTTATGACAAACAAAGTAATTTTACCGGGTAACTTGGTTATGTTAATTATTGGAATGACGATGTTTATGGTCCTGCAAACTGTACCAATACTTGCGAGATCTCCGCATCCCTTAGGTTTCGGTGATAGTGTAATTGAAGCTACGAAGATTCAGATTCCATTTTCGATTATCTTACTAATATTTGGTCCTACGTCCGGGTTTATAATATCCAAGATGGGCTCGAGGACACCAATGATTGCTGGAACTATCATCACAACAATCGGATTCTTCGCTATATACGCCTTCCATTCAACCCAATTATTAGTATCTATAGACCTAGCAATCGTAAGCATCGGTTTGTCATTTGCCGCTGTAGGTGTAATGAACATTATAATAATGACTACACCGGCTCGGTCAATGGGCATCTCTACAGGAATGTCAAGCTTGATAAGAATTATAGGAAGTGCTATTGGTCCTGCGATTGCTGGAATGTTTCTGCAATCACAGCAAGAAATAGTAAGAATAAATGGATCGAACGCTACAGCGTCGTTTCCTGCTAGCGGAGCATACAATTTAATTTTCCTAACAGCCGCGTTATTGTCCGTCTCATCTATTATCTTTGCGATTATGGCCGGAAAACATTCAGATAAAGCAAGTTTGCCAATCTCCACGGAAAGCCTATAGTAGTGTCAGATCCGCCTGACTTTGATCCGAATTCAATAAAGAAAACAATTATAAATTAATGGAGGTTATTGATCAGCTACTTTACTAATTAGTCAATTTTAAAAA
>DATBGR010000502.1:0-19018 GCA_036557905.1 Nitrososphaeraceae archaeon
ATTGTTTCACATTTGGTCAATGTCATAGTGGACATCAACGACCGTCCAATAGTATTAACAATTGTGCATCGGCCAAATTCTTCTTTATCTCTAAAAGTTATGCCTAAGTCGAGGTATAATACTCAATGAGACATGGATCGAAAATTGCAAGGACAACTAATCAATTGTTACACTCTGACTTATTTCTACCTCTCGATATAGTTCCTTATATTTTTCATGCTTAATTTGGAGTCATAAAATGCAGATTTTTATGCTAAGGCTGTTACGATATACTTCAAATGTTAGATAGAATTGGTGAGCAAAACTTAATAATTCAATATCCAAAATATTAGGTTAACCTAATATGTCTAAGATGATTGATAATTATATCAAGTATACCGTACATAAATATAAGAAAAGATCTTTTATTTCTATCTTTATGGTATTGGTGATTGCCATAGGTCTTGTTCTTATTGGATTAATGGTAATTCCCTTTAGTCTTAACAAATCTGTATTTGCACAGCAGGGCCAGCAGGGAGATCTACCTAATATCAATGCGTCAAGTTTGTTCAACACTCGTACAATCATACTTCCAAACAATATCAAAAATTTGGTTATCACAATTCCTGATGAAGCGCATCATGGGGATCCTGCCAAATATGGTGGTAAGGAGAGCAGATTTATTGATCAGCCATTTCTTCCCCAAAATGCAGTAATTAACAAGGGCACAAATGTAGTTTGGTTCAGCGCAGATGTAAATCACGACCACAACCTAAAAGTAAACGAAAATAGTTCTAGCTCTGGTGGCGCACCGTTTTCATTCGACAGTGGTATGTACACATATACCCAGAACACAAAACCAATCAAGTTTAACAACACTGGAATTCTTGGATATTCAGATCCTAATGCTGACTCCGAAAGCAAGGGATTTGTAATGAGGGGAAATATAAGAGTAATAGATCAGCCCTCCAGCTCATCGTCAGGTTTATCTTCTACTAACGGTACCACTCCAGATACTATAGGCGCATTCATGATACCAAAAAGAGCTATGGAGAAATATATCTCAGATTTTAAGAGTCATGGATTTAATATCGACAGCACCCACGAGTTTGCAAGTCTTCGTGGGGGACAAAAGGGAACAGGTTCTCAGCAGATTCTGGTGGTTTGGACTAGCTCAGGCATGGACTTGACTAAAGTGTTGTCTGGCCTAAAGGAAATTACTTCCACTCTTCCGTACAGCTAGCCAACTAATGTATCACAGCTTTGAATTTAGAACTTTTTTTACAATCAAAATGAGAATATTACACCAAAATCTATGAATTTTTCTAATCGCCTTTTAAATTAGGACTCGGTTCGGTGTTTGTATAAGATTCTCATCACGGAGAATCATCGTTTAGAATAAATACGCTTACCATTATCTTCACGATGTTTAAATCATGAAGGGTCATAATAATTTTCTAAAGGGAAGCGGCGCAGTAATCACATTTGCAGTAATCTCATTGACAGTATTAATTTGTGCATCTCCATTATTACAGACAAAGTCCACTCCATCTTCAAGTGATACTACTGGGTTAGCATTTGCAGCAGGTACAGTAGAGCGTGTTAGTCTCAATAATAGTATTGCTTCGAACAATTCAAGCCAACCTAAGAGTACTTCATCATTGACTAGCACTAGTACAGCTTCAAATACAAAGACACTTCAATACATTACAAATGCACGACAACTGTTAAACCAAACTGTCGACGCTTATCAAAAGCAAAATTTTACGGGTGCCTTAGCACTAGCAACGAAAGCCTATTTAGACAACTTTGAATTTCTGGAGGCTCCGATCCAGCAACACGACAAAACACTGAAGCAGAATACTGAACTTATGATGAGGAGTGATTTGAGAGGACAAATCAAAGACAAGGCCCCAGTAAATGATATCAAAACACTTATTGGCAAAATAAATGTTAATCTAGACAAGGCTGAAAAATTGCTTTCTAGTCAATAATTTTATTTTTGGGTATTCGAATTACCTCATTTATCTGTATTGAGAATAGTTTTGTAAGTTTGATAACGAATTTCAGAAATGTGTTGTAAGGATTGGTCTTTGATCTTTGTCAGGATCGATAAGCAGAAATAATTATTTATGATATATCTAATCGATTTATTGCCCCATTGTTACTAGTATGCAATCGTTATTGATGGGCTACTTGAATTTTTTATAATCGAGCATATGAGCAGCAAAATCCAATTTAGATTATAATTGCAAACAAATAAGAATCATAACCTTTCGGATTTTACTAGCATAGTAGTAGTGGACTTCACAATTTTTAGGCCTTTTATTTTACTGTTCGCCTCATTTAATTTCTGTGTAGTTTGGGCCTCTATCTCTACAATGATATCGTACATACCATACAGTTTGGAACACTTTGTTACATATTCAATTTTGAAAAGTTCTTCTAATGCTAGATCGGTGTACCCAAAAGAGGTTTCTATAAAAACGTAAGACTTTCTCATTCTTATTGAACAGCCTACATTCTTTTTAAATTTAAATAATGTCATGATCCTCAATTTTGATTCTCATAAAGTGGAATCGGTCATGAGAAACAGAGATGAAAATAAATGTAGTTGTGGATAGATTAACAGAAGTTTAACAATGGCTATCGGTGAATTATTATATGAGGAGAAGGGTAAGCAAACTGGGATCAGAGTACTTGAAAGCGTCATGTCTGTCCCTGTCGCTGAAATTTCCGGACTAGGCAGCTTAAAATTCGAAGGAATTGGAATAAATACCGTTTGGACAATGCGTGTAAGATTGGCAGATGATGGAATTAGTTTCGTGAAAGGACACGGGATAATGTACGGAGAAAATAGCGAAGTTGCTTCATATGTGATTGAAGGAATAACCAAACCAAATAATTCCGGAGGTTCTAGTAGCAGAGGATCATTCAAGATGACTACCACTAGAGAAGCATTAATCAATGGTACGTCCAAGACCAATGACAAAAAATTAGTTTTGTTAACTAATAAGATATTAGTGTATGAGCTGGAGCAGGATGAAGGAGGAGATTATTCGTTTAAGACCTGGGAATGGAAATAGCCACAGATTGATGTTTTTATAGAAATATGCCAAATTTCGAATTTGTAAGATCAAGCCCTACGCTACATATTTTGAAAGACTTTGGAGACAAATTTAATTCAACCATATAACGATTCGAGATGGGGAATAAGCAATTAGGACACAACTAAGTTGGTATTCTCTGAAAAGAGAATTGTGAATTCGAATAAATACAAGTGATATATGACTATATCAGGAAAATGAAACGAAACTTATTAATCTCAGCTAGGTTAAGGCAAACAATCACTATTTCGATCATAATAGCAGCACTGATGATCTCTTCTATTAGTGTGCTAACACCCCATGTATTGGCTCAGACTTCACCTGCAGGGTCAATGAATATGACTTCTGGAAACTCGACTACTGTTTCCAATAACAGTACTATTCAAGCTATGGCCGAGTCAGGTAATAAAAAGACATTTTATATGATTTCACAAGAATTGGACGGTGTTAATGAAACAAAACTTGGTATTCCCGGGGATGTATTTGTTCCTTCCACATTGGCAGTAAATCAGGGTGATACAGTAACTATTCACTTTTATAATGTTGATGCAAGCGATATACACACCTTCACAATGGGTGCACCCTATAACATAAATAAAGTTGTAGGACCATTAGAAAATGCGACCATCACCATCAAGGCGAGCGATCCAGGAGTGTATAAGTTCTTTTGTACCGTTCATCCGCCTACAATGTCCGGACAATTGATTGTTCTTCCACCACCTGTTGCAGGTAAAGCAACACCAGCAAATAGCATCATATCGCAATAATTAGTCTGAAAAGGCATAATACCTACAAATTTTATCCTACTATTTTTTAGTACAGCTAAAGATCTCTTCTATTTAATAATGTAGTGTATAATTGCCCTACGCAGTGCTATATGAAAAAATTAAACGCATCAGTCAATCACATGACCATTCATCGTACGTAGAGAACAATATTAAGAAAATATGACAATTCTACCAAAAAATAAAATTGATTTTCGTACTAGATCATGATCTGAGAATTCTCAGTGTTATTGTAACCAATACTCTAGGCCAGTGACATGATGTTTTAGGGCGACTCGACCGATTCTAAATATTCGTTAATTTGTGCAATACTGTGCAATCATAAAGGAGAAAAATTGTTTCCAACGTGGATAGGATGTATACAGATCTAATCAATACAAATCAGGCTGTAATTCTACGGATTTTATGACGCTTTCAGATTGCGAAAAAATAATGAATTGGTTTCTAATTTCGACTATCATGTGATGATGTTCTTTGATATCGTCCAAGTAAAGTGACATTGCTATAACGTTTATGCCCCAATTAAATTTCTAAATGTTTCCAACCCTCGATCTATCGAGATTTAGATTCTTCCGCTTCGGCCTCCAATTTCTTGTCTACCTCTTCGTTCTGCTGTTCGATTTTCTGCTTTCTAGTTTCACTTATGAATTCTTCCAGTACCCCAGTGGGATTCGCCTGACGCATCCGAGTCTTGTTACAAAGATGTTCAGAAATATCATTATTTACTTTCTTTCCAGTATCTGTAGTAAGATTCGTAAACCCATTTTTTATTTGAATAATAAATACTGAAGGTTTTGCAAGACAATTGCTTAGAGGATAATTGCAAATTACAAGTCTCGGCTGTTAGATCATAAAAACAGGAGGTTAAGAGGAGTCCGAAGCATATTAGAAAAGACAAACGTGATTTGATTTAATTTGATTCTCAATCTCGAGATCGAGAATTAGCTCTAGTATTATATTTCTCAGACTGTATCATAATTTAGACAGGACAGCCAAGGATACAAGTATAGTTGTGGGGGAACTCTTGTCAAGCTAGGCTTCGCCCTTACAATCCCCCATAACTACTATATAAGAATCGAACTCGAACCAGGAGCAACATCCAAGTATTTCACAAGTCTTAGTGGGATGTGGTATTTTATTCGTTGGTGGGGTGGGTATCACATCCACATCGAATCTATTTATTCTTAGATTATTCTCATTGCTGATGACCGGTCCACTTCATTAAATATCCATAATAGAAAGTGAAGCTTTCGAATGCGGCAACGATAAAAAGAATTCATAAAAGAAGATCTAGACAAATGAGATTTGGATTATGTCTCATTATTAGCTTCCAACCTAATAAATAGTTCGAATTCTAAGATGTATATGAATTTAACAAAAAATAATATATGTGATTATATCGACGCGCATAGAGTGGTATCGATCTGATATAACTTAAGTAAAAGTAGTGTCGGCTACTCCCCATAAGAGAGTTGCTTGGAACACTTACATATTCATATCCGTTAGATGAGCAATGGATAAAACATACATCGTGAATAGTATGTTACTTCGTTCCATTAGACCGGGAGTAAGTAAAGTCTGGACTTTCATCTGGTGATGGTCCAGACTTTTTAGATCTTTAGTTGCTTCGTCTAAATCCATGGTATTAGTATACAGGCGATGGAATATCTCTATTTGACTGTCCATTAACTGGGATATTATCAACTCTACTCTGATCTGCAATTGATTGAAGACGAATTCGGCCCTGATTCTATCATAAAACATAAAATTCCATTATGTATTATATGAAGTGAGATTTGAAGAAGAAATATCTACTTAGTGATTATAAAAAAAGGGAACCTGTAACAAGGATAAGTATGTCATTACCTACAAAACTATTAGTAGAATTTGATAAGAGCATGTTAAAATCTGGGTATACAGACAGGTCTAAGGCACTTCAAACTGCAATTCACTCATTTGTAAATGACTATGATTGGAATACCGGTGAGAAAGAGTTTGGGGCAGGTGCGATCATAATTGTATATGATAATCATGTTTATAATCAGGATGAAAAGTCAATACAAGTTCAACACGAATACCAAGATGTTATTGGTGCAACGACCCATTTACATTTACAAGGAGATAATTGCTTGGAGACTATTATGGTGAGGGGGGAAATCCGAAAAATAAAGGAATTGACCAAATACTTGTCAGAGAACCGGGGTATTAAAAGTCTAAAACTCCACTTCGTCACCACATTTTAATCATAAATGGCAGATCATCGAACCAATATGAAGATCGTTCTTAACCGTACATTTCTCAAGTTACGATATCATGTCTAATCGAAAGTTATCTTTTTAATCGGTATTGTATGAGGAGCTGAATTATTGTGCTTATGCTTGCTTTCATTATGTGAAACTAATTTGGATGAATTCAGTGGACCTTTCACATCCAAATCGTTTAGGGATTGGTCATTGCAAGCAAATGAAAATAGCACGGATTTAAGTACTAGGCCTGAAGTTTATTTATGAACTGACAATCTCTCGATTATGTCCCAACGCTTTCTACTTTCGAACTCTTTGGCGTTAATAATTCTGAAAAACTAGCACTGTCACTTATGTTTCATAATTCTTATTCAGAATCGTTATGATTGAATATTACTAAACGTCATGGTAATGATATATGATACGAATATATGTAACTATATTAATAGTAGTTATTACTAAGTATAAAACTTTTAATACTACTCTTTTCTAGTAGTATAAAATGGTTTTTGACAGGCTCATTTCAGCAAGTGCGGTACTCATTATAATATCGAGCCTTCTTGGTGTTTCTATTATTCCAAATGCTGCTGCCATGTCACATAATTTCAAGAGTGCTACATTTGGAGTCGCTCTTAATTCTACTATCACAACTGGAACGAGTAAACCTACAAGTACTAAAATCTTAAACGTCGTCACGTCAGTTGCACCAATCGATAACATAATCAAAAACATAGGCGGAGATAAAATCAGACTCACTCAACTAATTCCTGATGGTGTTGACTCACATACGTTTGAACTTACTCCATCTGGTGCCGTAAAGGTTCAGAATGCAGATTTAGTGATTATCAATGGATTACATTTAGAGTCTGGGGTGGAAAAGATCTCGAATGCATCTAGGGCACATAATCCGAATCAACAACTCCTTAAACTAGCGGATAATACAATAAACAAAAATCAATGGATTTACGATTTTAGCTTTCCAAAAGAGAAAGGAGATCCCAACCCACATCTCTGGTTGAATGTCGCAAATGCTATGAATTATGCTACTCTTACGAAAAACAAATTGATCCAAATGGATCCGGCAAACGCCGAATATTACAAAACTAATGCAGACAACTATTTGGCACTTTTAAAGAAGTTAGATACTGGCATAAAAAGTGCAGTCCAAACGATTCCATCCCAGAATAGAAAGTTACTTACCTATCATGATTCTTGGGCATATTTTGCGCCAAGATATGGTATGGTTGTCATAGGCGCTGTTCAACCATCAGATTTTGGAGAGCCAAGACCGCAGGAAGTAGCTAAGTTAATCGATCAATTAAGAAATGAGAAAGTGCCTGCACTATTTGGTTCTGAAGTATTTCCTAGTAAGGTTATGGATCAAATTGGCAAGGAAGGAAATGTCAAATATGTTACAACATTGGCCGATGACGTCTTACCTGGAAAGCCTACTGATCCGAATCACACCTACGTAGGGATGATGTTGGAGGACATGAATGGTATGATAATCCCATTAGGTGGTAAAGTCACAGCGTTATCCAGTATTAACCCTGCCAATACTTATCTGCATAGCAGAAGCGGCTGATGATGGTGCAATGATCATAGCCAAGAAATGTCGCAGCAATCGACAATTCATCTCATCTTTTCATTATTGTATTGGGCCAAAACCAATGCTGGACAGCGACAAAATGGTAGACCACAAAGACATGTTAAAAGATACAGGCGTTATTGCAATTACAGAATTGGTCCACAAGGAGATAGAATCAACTAGAATGAGGAGTGATTTCTACTATTATCTATCTTGGAAGATTCATAATGTTGGCCTCAGACGAGAAATAGTCAAAAAATATTTCAATTTCATGATTTGCAAGTTTACGACACAATCTTGGAAACTAATCAAGATATTTATTGATCATGCAGTCACCATTTTTAATAGATGTCATCCTGACCAATCTGCCTCTTTAGTACGAACACTGAATACTTTGTTACAATGGTTGGGGCTAGAATATGAACAGTTCCTATGGGAAGAACAGGAAGAGGAAATTCTGCTTGGTTCTTGATGATATTCTCATATGCCTAGAAAATTGCTTAGATTTTAATAGTCGTATGGCTATATTGATTATTAGGAAATCATTTGAAAGAGATCGTTACAACCATTTCATTTATTATGTTAATTGGCTAGTTGAAGCTAATCATGTCACTGATTTACCTGCAAGGATTACTGTTTGATATGGGACACAAGACATTGCACAGAAACAGGGAGACGCAGAATCAAAACCTTAACAATAATGTAGATAAAAACCTCCTAACAATAAGGGATTTGGAATTTGGTTATATTCCGCATAAACCAGTCCTTAAAGGAATAAATCTGGATGTTCCAAAAGGCAGATTTCTCGGATTGCTTGGACCTAGCGGATCAGGCAAACTTACACTTTTAAAGATTATAATTGGACTTCATAGACCATGGCATGGATATATTCAATATGGTTCTAATAAGGTAAATTACACAAAAACTGCCGGTTCTAACTCAGCGTTGTTAAAGTCATATTTGGTGAATCCTATAAAGGATTCTATAAGAGCTTCATTTTCATCAATTGGATATGTTCCACAGATCGAAAGCGTAGACTGGAGCTTTCCAGTCACAGTCACCGAAGTAGTCGGAATGGGAATATGGAATCAATCTGGTATCTATCCTTGGTTTGGTAAGGGCAACAAAGAAAAAATACACCATTTGCTTGATAGCTTGGGCATTGCAGAACACGCAAAAAGGCAAATTAGAGAGCTATCAGGTGGAGAACAACAAAGGGTTTTCTTGGGTAGAGCACTAATTAGCGATCCACAAATTCTGATATTAGACGAACCAACCACTGGGGTAGACTACAATACACGGGAAAAAATTTTTGCAATATTAACAGATCTGAATTCGAAAGGCATGACTATAATTTTGACAACACATGACGTTACCAGCTTAGGAAAACGTCTTCCTTGGGTGGTGTGTATAAGAGTATAATCTCGCAGGGACCGCCAAATGAAGCGCTCAATCAAGAAAACCTATTAAAGACATATGGTTTAGCAACAGATTTTAGTAGTTTTGGGGTTGATAAAAATAAAAATAAAAATACACTTTCGCCTCCCGATACTGTGGTAGCACATGATCGAAGACATGATACTAATCTAGAGTCGGAGGTATGATCAGAATATGGATTTCTTAACACCATTTCAGTATGAGTTTTTTACAAGAGGAATAATTGCGGCAATACTTGTGGGAGGAACATGTAGACTATTGAGAGTTTATATCGTGTTACGTGGAATGAGCTATATAGGCCATGGTATGTCCCATGCCGTATTTGGCGGTGCAGTGGTAAGTTATGTCATTGGTTTTAATTATTATGTCGGTGCAGCAATTTGGGGGTTTCTATCTGCAGTTCTTATAAATGAAATTAGCAGACGTAGAAAAATCAAGGCTGATGCAGCAATCGGTGTGGTAACGACGGCCGGATTTGCAATAGGAGTCTTGTTCATTACAGCCGCGCAAAGCTTTCATAGAAACTTTGAAGCAATCTTATTTGGCAATATTCTTGGGATATCCGATCAAGATCTATATGTTATTATAATGGTTTCGATATTGACAGTTATCTTTGTCTTTTTTTTCCAAAAAAGGCTCTTGTTTGTGTTGTTCGACAAAGAAACCGCCACAGTTTATGGCGTAAGAACCGAGATTCTAGAAATAGTGTTTGCTCTAGTTCTTGCACTAGTTGTAATAGCGTCAATGAATAGTATTGGAGTAACCTTGCTGGCAGCAGCTATAGTAGCACCTGCTATTTCGGCTAGAATGCTTACAAATAATTTTCTCAGAATGATTGTTCTATCTTCTTTAATTGGTATAACAACAGCTTTCCTGGGCATGTATTCCAGTTTCTTTTTTGACTCCGCCTCAGGTTCAACAATAGTTCTTTTCGGAGCAGGTGCATTTGGAATTAGCTCTCTGTATGCCTTCCTGCGTAAAGCTTATCACTCGCATTCGCACGGTCCAATTAAACATACACATCCTCATCTACACACGGATCAGCATCTTCATAAACACTGAAGACATATTAAAAATTCTGTAGTAAGTATTCGTTATATCTGCGATCCCTCTAATTTATGATTTTGTCATATTTGTTCGTAGGATCTTCCGTCTCAATATTATGACTAGACCTATGCATATAATTGATATCACCGATGCGGTAAGAAATATCAGATTATAAGAAACTGGTGAAGGGAATAATCCAGGGGTTGTACCATTCGCAGTAGCCTGATGCGTCTGCATATAGGTAGCTGCAATAACCGGTCCTATTGAGCTTCCAATCAATACCAGTACGACAGACATGCCAAGTGAGACGCCGCTAAACTGACGTGGGGTGTGCTCCATTGTGATATTAAATGCACCCACTTGTATTGCAGAAATTCCGATGGCGACTACAGCCAGATTAATAGCAATAGTCAATTCCGTATAGTGAAAGATAAACAGTAGGATGAAGCCGATTGTCATAACAGCTGTACCAGCTATAGTCGGCTTAAGATTGCCCATCTTGGCGACTATAAATCCTGATGCAGGAGCGAAAATCAAAAATACGAGCATGAAGGGTAGTTGCACCATTGCGCTTTCCAGCGCTGTTCCTCCAAACCCAAAGGGAGGTGGATTTCTTATTAAAATCGGAATAGTTTGATAGACCATGAACATAGTCATTCCAAATATCAAGATAATGATATTCGCAGGAAGGAGAATTCCATCTTTCATTAGACTAAGCTCAATCAACGGCGTTTGCGTTCTTTTCTCTGTTCCAACAAACAAAACTAATGATCCGATGGACAAAAAAGCTAATGAAATTATTATGACATTTGTAGGATACGATGTGCCATTAATGCCGTTATCACCATTGCCGTTTCCTAGAAAAGTTAACATAAGTAAGAATGAGGCTATCGTTGCTGCAAGTGCTAATGCTCCCTTTATGTCAAGCTCCTGCCTCTTACTAGAATGATGGTGCATCTGAGCACGAGTCTGAGGATTTCGATTACTTTTGACAATTGAGTTTATTGATTCAGTCTTATTATCCTCAAGTTGTGATACCCCTACTATCGCGTCATTAGGAATAGTTCTTCTTATTATTATCCAGAGACCGATTGCAAAAGGGATAATCGAGAGAAATGTAGCATGCCAACCAAAAGTCTGGATTACGTGGCCTCCAACTGCTAGCCCTACCACAGACCCCGCGGCGAACATCGAACTGAATATTCCAACCCCAATCGAAAGCTTGTCCATAGGTAGTTGATCCCTAATGATCCCAAATGCTATGGGGAACATAGAAATTCCAATTCCTTGAATTATTCTAGCTACGAGAAGAATAGACAAATGAGTTGAAATTCCTCCAATACAAATTCCTATGATATAAATTATCAGAATCGATAAGACCATTCTTTTACGCCCGTATATGTCAGATAATTTGCCTGCGATTGGTGTTGCAACTGCACCCGAAATAAGATAAGCTGTTAGAATCCATGAAGAAGTACTATAAGAAATATTAAACTCTCGAATAATATCTCTAATCGCTGGCAATAGCATTGTCTCTCCATACATAGTGATTAGAATGGTAGAGCCTAGAATGGCTATCGTAAGCCAGACCGAAGATCTGATCTTTGTGGCATGCCCTATTCTGGGTTTTTTATTCGATGATGCCTCGTCGCCTAATTTTTTATCTCCCTTTTTTTTATTACTAAATGGGTCTATATTCATAAAACCACTCCTAATGGATTTCTGTTCGAATCGATGCATAGTCCATTTCAACTGTCTTCAATAATAGGCTATCTGATCAGATTGCTATTGAGAGCGATTATTCAAATAAAAGTTTCAAACCAGTCTAAACATACAGAAAAAGTACAAACGTAATCAGACTATTAGAACTGATCTCAATATTATAAGACTCTGTTAAGTTAAGGAAATTCTGGCCGCGTACTATCTGGCCGCACAATATGATCATCATGGAAATTCGCACAAAATGTTTGCCAAGTGGACGCTCCACCAACCTTTCAGGATTTCAGATTTATCTTTATTCTTAAGCCAGTTAGTGAAAAAGAGGTGGTTTTCCGTATATAATATACATAGTATGGCAATCCCTATTGTAGATAGTACAAGTAGTAAAGCGACTTTTATCACATAAATTGGATTATCGGAATGAGAATAGGTTTTTGTGCGTACTCCGATAATAGTAGGAAACCATCAATTTACCTTAACATAGGTATAAGCTGGTCAGAGGATTTTGCTAGCCAGCTAGTAATATTGTATCATCCAGGCAACTCAAAAAATAAGCCTATCTTAGCATATGCATATGATGATCTTTCTTTGGATCCTTTATGATTGTTGTTCCCTTGAGCTCAGTCAAGTGAGTGACTACAAATGCAGCCACTAAAGGTAAACTAACTCCGAATGCAACATATGCCCCAGGTACAATTCAAATAAAACTATAGGCTTTTTCCTTAACATTACAAAGCCTATTATAAACTTGACATAGAAGAGCAGACCCAAGATTATTATAGCTTTTAATGCAGATCTAGGTGCAAGAACAACTTAGCAAACTATACCGTAGAAATCTTCAGTAATCAAATCTAATTTGTTCGTGCACTATCCTCGCCTGCTAAGTATACGATTTCTGTGATGATACTTTAATCTGATTGAATCCCTTATTTGCAGACGATCATACTCTTTTGATATATTCAAAAAAAGCCCCATTAAAGAATCATTTTATTTGAGGCTTCTGTGGCGTCGTCACCGTTTACTTCATTGGAATTAATCATGACAATAGCATCCTCAATATCTCAGGCTGTATGCACTTTGTGATGACCAGAATACTAGAGTCAGATTTTCGAAGGTTTTTCAGAAACCTCAAAGATATGAATTCTTAGTATACCTATACACTATAGATCTAGCCTAAGTACTGATGATACTAAACTTTCTTACCAGATAAATTGTGAAATTAATCAGTTGAATTTGAGCTCAGATCATGATGTAACCCTAGAGTGTCCTTGCTCTTGCTGTAGGACCATCTGTTTTCCCTTAGGGAATATCTCTCTACGCAAGATGTTCCACTCAACTGATAGCCTTCCTGGCCCTGTGAATAACAAGCTAATTGCAACAGCCATCAATAGCAAATCGAGTTCATACCCACCTACGAACCCTTTAGGAAGCTTGGCCACGAGTGTGGATCCTATCATCTCTATTATGAGAAGAATAGATGCGATTCTCGTCAACAAACCTATGATTAATGCAATACCTCCCACAACTTCTAGCAAACCTATAGGAAGAGCTAATGAAGCAGGTAATCCTATCATATTAGAAAAAAAATGTTCAGTCCCTGCTATATTTGACATTTTGGGTATACCATGTGCGATAAATGCCACCCCCGCGAGGATTCGTAATGGAAATGGCCCGTATTGTGCCAATCTATCAAATGTCATAAATTTTTCACTACTCTTAATTAGGCATTGACATTATCAGATAAATAGCTTTTTAGGGACAATAACCTGGTAATTTTGAACTAACATAGCCTAACTAATAGTGATATTTTACGATATTGTGTCGGTGTATTGTAGATATGTATTATGCTTTAGGCATAACAATAAAGATATAGATAGAAATTTGTTATTGATATGTGATATATGTACTGAATTGGTACATATTCCAATACGCCTAGATAGATCTCCCGCAGATTGATTTGTATTTCTAATCTGGAACTAAATTAATTAATAGCCAAACATTATATTATTACAAGATCAGTCGATTTCTGCGTGTTATCGGTTATACAGTTGAACACTAGTTCGTTGTTCCGAGTTCGAGTTAATCTGGACATAAGTTGCTCTCCAAATAGTCTTCGTTATGACTTAGAACCCATCCCAAAAATAGATAGACATATAGCTTGAGAATACGGGGTTCATATGTGTGGCTTACGATAGGGTCAAGTATCTTCCAACTGTCAAAAGAATTCCGGATGAAATATGGGATGAAATCAGGATGATCCTTCCACCCGAAAAACCAATTAATACAATCGGACGTCCGGTAGTATCATTTAGGAAGATACTGGAAGGCATTCTATATGTATTAAGAACTGGATGTCAATGGAAGATGTTGCCCAAGGAATATGGCTCTGGTTCTACATGTCATAGACGATTTCAGCAGTGGTCATTATTTAAGGTATTTCAAACATTGTGGACTAGACTGCTAAAAGCGTGTGATGATCTAGTAGGCATTCAATGGAACTGGCAATCACTTGATAGTATACTTGTAAAGGCACCTTTAGGGGGGAGATGACTGGTCCTAATCCTACAGATAGAGGTAAGTTAGGGACAAAACGTCATGTACTAACTGATGGAAAAGGTATTCCATTATCTGTTCTTATTGCTGCGGCTAATACACACGATATGAAGGCTGCTATATACACGCTGGATAATATCGTAGTTAAAAAGACCGTCCTCCAAGATTAATAAAGAGAGACAGAACCTCTGTCTTGATAAAGGATATGACTTTCAAGAGATTGAGAACAGTGTTATCAAGAAAGGATACCTACCACACATTCGACATAGAGGAGAGCAAACGATAACAAATGACAGTAATCACAATCATATTAAAAGAAGATGGGTAGTTGAAAGAACCAACTCTTGGCATAACAGGTTCAGAAAACTTTTGGTTAGATATGAGAAGAAGACAGAAAACTATTTTGCATTAGTATGTTTGGGTTGCTGTATTCTTATTTACAGGAGGATAATTTTGGGATAGGCTCTAATTCGTATACCTCTGGAAAGTCATAGCCTTTGTCAAGGCACATGTGCTGCTTTAGTCTGATTGTTGGTTCTGGTCTATAGATGACTATGCTTTGCGGTGTTGCTTTGGTCATCTTCATGTCATGTCTGTTAGCCCCATCTACAGATACACCAAGTGGTACTCCTTTACCATCTACTAGAATACTGCGTTTTGTACCTGATTTAGCTCTGTCCGTGGGATTTGGTCCTGTGCTTTTTTCCCCCAAGAGGTGCCTTTGTAATAACACCATCCATAGTCTGCCATTTCCAATCTATTCCAGTTTTTTATCGTACATGGCCAATCCATCAATCCACATACGTTTGAAAACATCAGCCTTTCTCCATTCTTGGAATCTATCATGTACTGTACTTGAAGCACCAAGACTTCTTGGTAGAGCGTTCCACTGACAATCTGTACGTAGGACGAAGAAAATAGCACTCATAGCCTTCCTGTCATCCATTCTTGGACGACCAGCCTTCTTTTTCTTCCTCATACGAATTGGAGATAGCGCTGCAACGATCCTGTCCCAAACAGCATCAGGTATGCAGTAAGATGAATCGACTCCGCTAACCTTGGATATCAATACAACTCAGAAGATACTTGCAGTACAGCTTAGCTTTATCGATCAAACACACTTTGCTTGTAACTCAATAAACCTCTACTTTTCGGATAGGTTCTTAGACCATTGTCTCATATTTGTTTCTTTGATTGTACAGAAATTTAGAATAGCCACGTTTCATCTACTTCCTATACCTGCCACATGTTCTCCATATTGGTACATGTTGGTGTCGAACTGAGATTATGCTAAATGCATGCGAGATTTCTCTCACCAATTGATTATTATTTTTCACTATCGTAACCATTACTAGGTGCAACTAAAGACAATGGTAGAATTTCATCCATTCTTGTCATGTATGGTCTGAAATCTATACTATCATGTCTTGTAAGAGCTCGTCCTTTCTTAATCGTGCAGATGATTTGTTATAACACATCAACTTCGATGAATAATTTGGCATATCTTCTTCTTATCCCTTTTTATTCACTATAGAGCTGCAAAGCATAAGCCATCTTAAACCTTGTCGAATTTATTCCAGCAAAGATATGAATGGTATCGATGCTCATAACAAGGAATGATGAAATTTTCTTATCTAGCAATGAATTACTAATTCTGTACATAAACTTCTGAAATGTTGTAAAATGTGCTATACTTGTCAACTTTAGAAACATTCTCAGATAATAGACCTCGACCAACCAAGCCACAAACAATTTTTAACTCTTACCTTCATAACGTTGGATTGCAACCAGAACTATGTGTTCCATTATTGTAAATATGTGATTGTTTTTCCAGTTTTGAGAACTGAGGAATCTTGCATGCTTCAAAATACGAAACATATTATATGCAAGTCAAACGTACTTCGATTCTTTTAATAGACAATTGGCATCATACTCTTACAAAGCTTTGACTATGTGATATAGTTTCTAAAGCATGTCGTATCTTCAGATATAGTGTCAACAATACGAGAATAAGCTAATTCTGTCGACATCAATATTGTTGATAGTAAATCTAACAATAGCTATGTAAATTATAGACCTTGAGAAGATCATAGTTAGTAGCAACAGTCGAGAACGACGAAATACTTTTTCCAGCATAGTTTTGAACGTACGACCTGACAATTGTCCATAGGCAATCTCAATCGAACGTTAAAAGAAAGATGACGAAACACACCATCCCAATCTTGACATAGCAAAGCTCACTTGTCTTCATGCTATTGCAGAAGCTTCGAGATTGAAGAGACTTGCCCGTCTTTTATTTTAGGGATACGAACCACCTGTTCTTCGTAGAGTTCAAAGACTCAGTAAATCTTAAGACAACTTATATACTTCACTGCGTAATTGGCATCGTGTCAAGTCACAGTCTTTTCCGCAAAGATCATCTAATACTTATTGCTGCCGCATCCATCCTTATTATATCTAGTTCACTAATTAATATTGATGGCCATTTTGGTACTCCTAAAATTGCGTATAGTCAGTTATATCCAAATCAAACGAATTCTAATACCACGAATTCGGTAAACGTGCAAGATATCCGATTAAAAAAAGTCCATGTAGGAGATATTGATGTTGCGTACAAGATGTTTGGTAAAGGTGACCCTATAATACTTTTCAATGGCGCTTCTGATAATATGGATGCTTGGGACCCATCACTTCTAAAAGGTCTTGCCTCAAATCACACAGTGATTGTGTTTGATCAACGTGGGATTGCAAATACAACAGCTGGTTCCAAACCATACACTTATCAACAACTAGCAAACGATACAGCTGGTTTGCTTGGTGCTCTGAAAATACCAAAAGCAGATGTTATGGGGTATTCTCTTGGATCATATTTAGCCCAACAGCTTACACTCATGTATCCAAATAAGGTTAATAGCCTCATACTTGCTGCTTCATCATGTGGTGGAAAAGATCATACACCTAAGCCACCCGAGTTTATAAAATTGCAATCTGAAATTGTAAACAAATCTCTACATAATATTCCCGTTACTCACGAGGAATTGAAATCGCTTGTATCTGCATCAGTAGGATCAGGATGGGCCAGACTACATCCTGAATCTCTTAACATTCCAGCAAACATTACATCATTACAACAATTGAAGCCTGGTTTGCCCCCAGAAATAGCGAATAATCAGAATAACGTAGGAAAGCATTGGGAGGACAATCCGAACTGGAGTGGTACTTGTGATGAGCTTGCGAAATTGGCTAAACCTACGTTGGTCATAACTGGAACAGATGATAATTTCTACCAGCCACATGTTAATTCTTTAAAGATTGCAGAAAAGATTCCAGGAGCATGGCTTGTACAGATCAAAAATGCTGGTCATGCCGTAGTAGATCAATATCCAGCTGAGATCGCTAAGATATTAAATACGTTTCTTTCGACAACAACAAAATCTAGAGGTTGATCATGGTAAACGCAACAACACCTTCCTGCCTGTATTCTTATTCGAATACAATCGCTATTTTTGTGCCAAAGTTAACAGGAATTGGATATGTTTATTTTTCCTTTCGGTAGGAAAGCTTTACCCTGGTCTGATTAGTCCTGTTCATTAAAAATGGCAACCTATTGACTGCATTCGATAATTATGATAGCAAGCCAAGCCTGACTATTGTTCCCTAAAAGTTAAAAAATAAGTTCTTTGATGGGTAGTAGATCATATGAACTTACCTTCTAGTACTCTTAGAGTCAATCTTTCATTCCAACACAGACATCATAGACATCTATTTGAAATATTATGTGCACTTGCTCTAACTTTAATTGTTACAAGTGCGCCATCCAGTAACGGGATGTACAAGTTTGCAAGAACAGCTTTTGCAGCACCTCCTCAGAAGAATACCAGTATTCCTTCAGGACTTTTAACTTATAATAATGCTTCCTATGGTACTAGTATTCAATACCCATCTAATTGGAGTTCGAGTCCTGGACAGGGTAATGACAACAGTGGTGATTCGAGTACTGATATAGTTAGTTTCTCACCTAAAGATTCTAGTTCATCGGCAAGCTTTGATGTATTGGTTGACAATATCGATTCTGGTGAGAATTTGAAGCAATATGTGTCAGACTCAATATCAGACGACAAAACAGATCTTAAAAATTTCACGGTAAGTGAACAGGTATTTAACGGTGTTACTCTAGCAGGATCCCCCGCGTACAAACTTATATATTCATATACTGATGAGGGCGAACACTTCAAAGGATTAGAGACTGGAACAATAATTGGAAATAAAGCATACTTTATCCAATATGAAAATTCACCGTCAAAATTTGATTCCGATTTACCTACAGTACAAAAAATGATTGATTCGTTAACATTGGCAAATATTCGCAACTCTGGTTAATCAATCAAACCTACGCAATAGTAGAACTATCATACAAAGTACATTCCATCTAGATGCTGCCTCATCTATACCAAATGTTCAGTAAACTACTCAATCATATTAAGGGTCACTTTTATATATCTTTTAAAAGTATTTTCACTGGATCCATCCGATAAGTTCAAATTTCTATGATATGGTCAT
>DATBGR010000503.1:0-10459 GCA_036557905.1 Nitrososphaeraceae archaeon
CCAGATCGACATATGATGCATCTGCCTGAATCTTATGATTAATTCGCATTGTGTGCTCTGTTTTTGGGAATGTATTATTGTTCGACTCTGTTTCTAACCCCATACGTTTCCATTGGCTAAACGTCACCTCTAGAAGTGAAGTATTAGAATGACCCACGTACTGGAATGTCCAAGCTACCCGAGCAGCTAACGCACCGAAAGTATCATCATAAATGACTACTGGTAAAGTATCGGTGATGCCCAGATTTTCTAAAATATCAATGATTGCAGATGGCTCTTTGTCTAATATTTGTGAAAGTGGCAAGGAGGCCGCGCTCCTAATGTGACCCTGAAGGTACTCTTCAGACTTGCGAACATCTACTATCCTGGCAGCATTGTTCAAGATTAGTGATTGTACTGTGTTGGTATCACAGATTACGGGTATTCTAACATGTGAGTTAGTATTGTGATGGAGTTTTTTGGCATTCATCTACATCATTTTCCTTGGGCTAGTTTTCAAAATATTTTATGCCGCGCATTCTCCTCTAGCAGTTTTTGCAGAGAATCTTATATCACTACCATAGTCCATGTATGATTCAGGATCAAGGTCTATTGGATCTAATTGTGCTACCGGTGATAGCAATACCTTTATATCCTCAACACCCCTCACATTTCCAGGTCCGGCTCCATTTACGATCCGCCTAATCCAATGCTTTAATGTTTCGTTCCCGGATTTTTCTTGCTTGTATATCTCGATTATTTTTCTAAGAATATCGATTACACGCTTTGCTGGAACCCGCATTACTGTCTTCCCTAATTCTCCTTGTTCTCCACTGCTTCCAGAAAATAACATTGTATACGTAGGTGCCATTGAGTTCTCAATCCTTGAAGCTCCGCCGAAGAATCCAATCGTGGCGATTTCATGCTGCCCGCATGAATTGGGACATCCGCTTATCTTTATAGTGGAATCTCTCAGATCTTCATCTATGTCATACTGTAATTCCAAGAATTTGTACTCAATTTCTTTAGCTAATCTATGAGAGTTTGTAATTGCTAAGTTGCATGAAGTAGTACCAGTGCATCCAACCGCGGACGCAATAGTTAATGCACCAGGATTGGTCAACCCTGCGGCAGCTAGGCGAGTATAGAAATTCTGAATGTCCTTACCATTTATGTACCTTATCGCAAAATTTTGCTGTGGTGTGTTTCGTGCTGTTCCTTCTTTAGATAACTCACGAATAGCTGCTGACAGTACTCTTAGTTGATTCGCGGTGATATCTCCAGCGCCTAATGTCACAAATGCGGTGAAATATCCTTGTTGTTTTTGAGGCACGACATTTGTCTTCATCCATCTATTGATTGAGCCTTCTCCTGAAGTGTTTTGTGCATCTAATAGAGGCATTTCTAAATGCCCATTCTGAATCTTAAACATTTCCTGTTGATGTTTTTCTAAAAGAAAACGGAACGACTCCAAAGTTGAGCCAGCCATCGTCATTTCCACTATCGATCGTTCTTTGAGTACCATTCTTTGGAACGTATCCCAACCCGTCTCATGAACAAAGTACCGCATTCGGTTTCTGGCCATGTTTTCACGATTGCCATGTCTGTCAAATATTCTGATTGTAGCTAGACAGGTGGAAAGGAGCCTATTTTCGGGTGTGAAAGGTTCTAACAGGTGTCCTAAAAATGAAGCAGCACCCAACCCGCCTCCAAGATAGATACGAAAGCCTTTGACACCATTCTCATTGATCTTCGGGACAAGGCCTATGTCTGCTATTCTCACTAGCCCGTGCTCGTTGCAACATGAAAAATTAATCTTGAATTTACGTGGAAGATTCTGACACACCGGGTTGCGTAGAAAGAATTGAGCGATCGCTTTAGAATATGGTGATGGATCAAACTCTTCCTCGGCACACACGCCTGCAAAGTGACTACACATAACATTTCTGATTGTATTACCACAAGCTTCTCGAGTAGTTAGTCCGACCTCAGCAAGGCCTCGCATAACTTCACTAACATCTTCAAGTTGAATCCAATGTAGCTGGATATTCTGTCGAGTAGATACATGAGCTGATCCTATTGAAAAAGCTTCAGATAAACTAGCTATTTTATCGAGCTGTTCTGGAGTAATTTCTCCACCCGGAATCTTGATTCTTACCATGCTGTATCCCATTTGCAGTCTAGAACCATAAGCGCCATGTTGCAATCTGAAGCGACGAAAATCGTCTTCAGATAATGCGTTCTGTCTGAAAAGCTTCACCTTTTGAGCAAAATTATTAGCTTCCTCTTGTTTTCCCCACTTCATACGAGCTCTCCTAGGCAGATTGTTGTAATATTTAGAATTGGAATCGACATTATTGTTCATGATGACTTAATTCTGTCAATGTAATAATATATCTTTTATGGAGTTCTAGTTAAGACTAATGTAAATTTATCAGATTAGAAGGCTCATTTAATTGGTATGTTGTTTAGATCATATGTTCATTCTGACTGAAATATTAAGACAAACTGTTCAAAGATACATGCATGTTTCTAATTGTCTAAAATGGTTAGTGTTATCTTAAGATGGGATGATCTACCTCATAATTGGTGTTGTTGCTGTATGGTATATTGTTAGTTTATTATTAGTCTCAGGTCCGTAAAGATTCTTCGAAGCATGACAATTGGTGAAAACCTACATTCTGAATTATAACCGAATCAGATCATGTCAGAACTTTTAATTTATTTATTATTGGCTTTATTATTAAATTAGAATTATGTTATAAAAGTTTGCGCCATTAGTGGATTGACTTTTGATAATTAGTTTCTTTAATTTGATCGTTAGTATGGCTGTCAGTGGCAGTAATTACGAGATACTAATTCTTAATTTGATCTTTGGCATACTCAAGATTCCTATTCGTTATGAAAAAGCAGAACTACAAACTTCATGAAAGATCAATCGCAAAGTGCAATGACCTGTGTCTTTTATAATCATCGAGTAGAATCTTTGCTAATTTCTTCGTAATATCCGTAACACTCAATAAACCAGCGATTCGATTGTCTTCTTCTAAAACCACAAGATGCTTAATTCTATATTTGGTCATGATCCTTGATGCAGTATCAATGGAGTCGTACGACATTATAGTTATGAGTGGTGATGACATTAAATCTTCCACTTGGACCTTAGCAGCAATTATATTTTCAAGACAGACTCGCTTGATTAAGTCACGTTGAGTGATTATGCCTACCGGTTGCATTTTTGGATCAATGACTATAACCGAACCTACCTTCTTCTTAATTATTATATCTGCAACATCCTTGGCAGTTTTCTTTGAATCAGTGGCAATCGTAACAATATCACTAGAAGACATAATTTCGCTGACTGAGCTCACAATTAAAATATCATATATCTCATTTTTATAGTTATTAATGCAAAAGGCCGATATCTAACATACAGCATACCCTCCTTTATAGAATAGGCTCTTGATTGATTCTGTTGGGTCTATCAATAGTACCAGCTGTGAACGCTGAAAAGAAATGTTAAACTAGCTGAATAATGCTTGGATTATAAATTCGAATGAACAGGCTATTCATATTTTTTGATCTGGGCCAGACTCTAATAAACGAGTGGAATTTTATCCGTTATTTTGACCAAAGATTCCTAGAATTGCTGAACGGTTACGGTGCGAAAATCGATAAGAGAAATTATCAAACTATAAGAGACAATATAATAAGAAATCGTATGATTGGTTTTGGTGGCATCAACGAATTAATATTAGAAGTTTGCAGACTTGTTTGTCATTCAAACTACGAAAGAATTATCATAAAAAAATTAGGACCTGAACTTCAAGAAATGCGTACAAGGTTATTTAGACTTTCTGACGATGCAAAAAATGTGATAGAAAACTTGGTAGTCTCTCACAGACTAGGAATAATTGCTAATCAACCTACAGATGTTCTTGAACTATTGCGAATTTGCAACGTTGACAGGTTTTTTGATGTCAAAGTACTCTCGTCACTAGTCAGAATGGCAAAACCTAGCCTTGAGATATTCAAGTTAGCATTGAAGCAAGCGTCATACGATCCAGAAAATTGTATAATGGTGGGAGATAGACTCGACACTGATATACTTCCGGCGAATAAATTAGGGATGAGAACAATTCGGATCACAGATTCAATATTCAAAATACAAGAACCAATTAACAAATACGAAAATCCCACGCATACCGTTGCCAAATTGTGCGAAATTCCTCGGCTTATTGATTGCATTAGATAGCTCCAAATCGTATTGCAGGATATTATTTAATACTATGGTAGATTACATTTTTTTATATGCCAATTAAGCTAAATCAAGAAAACAACAAGGTGTGACATAACTGCAATCACAAATCTGACTAGGTAGTTACCAATCCAAAAGCGTAATACCGACCTTTTCATAAACATCTTTACAATATTAATCTCAGATGAATCATAAAATTTTTGAATTCACATATTGATAGTAAAGTTCAAATGGATTTTTAATTCCTAGATTCATATGATAAGCAAGCTAGCCGTATTGATACCTACCATCATTGCAGCTAGTGTTGTTGGGATACTTGGTATTACATTCCTTCCATCTGGAACAAAAAACAGCCATATGACTGAATTCCCTATAGGAACAATCAGAATAGGTAATGACGTGATTAAAGTCGAAATTGCAAAGTCAGAAGCCGAGAGACAAAGATGGTTGATGTTTAGGGGGGAAAAACTTCCCATTAATTCCGCCATGATTCTGGCATATGACAAACCAGATCTATATACAATGTGGCTCTTGAATATAGACTATAATCTCGATCTTCTTTGGTTCGATACTAAGGGTAATATCGTCTACACAGTAAAGGATGCTCAATTTTGTAAAAACGTATTAGATGCAGCAAATTGTACTTACAAGAATACAAGACCAGCTAAGTATGTGGTTGCTGCGACGTCGGGATTCATAGCAAAACATAATATCGATAACGGATCAAAATTGAGTATAATTTCAATGTAGATCAATAGGATCCATAAATTGAATTTGTGTAAACTTGTTATGCTCGTTATAGTTTACCGATTTTGTGTAGTATTTGATCAGAATCTAAAATTCATTATCGTTCAAATCAATGTAGCAAGACGGTAAAAACTGGTATTGAAGAGTCCAGTTTTCAGAGTAACGATAAATTCCATGATAAAAGGTGTACTATCATGCTCTTTGCATAGAAAGATTGATCCCACACTAGACACAGCGGATCAGCAAGTGTAGATGATCATTTTTTATACTTAGACCCGCGCATTTATTCTTTTCTCAGTAATAAACTGAGATTAGTTTGCAGGAGACAATAGATCCACGACAATTTGCAAAATGAATCGTCTTACACGATATTTTGTATTTCTTTATTGATATAACGAATATTCATCATCAATCATATTGAACTCTGATAGTGAAATTCAAAACTGACTACTGAAAATGGAGCAATTCCATATTCCCTTGTCAGGACAAATCTCGCTTGCTCATCTATAGCATTTTATTTGGACCAGTTGTGACACTGAATTTCCTTTTACTGCAATGATAGCTCTATTGAGATCATGACTCAAAAAAATTTGGCATACCCGTTTAAGATATTGCGATGCATTCGGTATCCATGGCTAATATAGAAATAGATGCCACCGGTAATAGCAATATTCTCATATGCAAGTCTTGCGGATTCGAAATACAAACCGATGATTTTCAAGATGCAAACGATATGAAGGATATACATGAGAGGATAGGGTGTAACACGTTTAACGCCCGCTTCAAAGAACTTACGAAAGAATAATAACTATCCGCATGTTTCGATCTGGTGTTAGTATCGAAAGCAAGTGACAAATATATTTCTAATGAAGTATTCGATTTATTGGTAGATTCCATTCCATCAAGAGTAACGTTGATTCGAATATTCTACATGTTCAAACAGCCTTTATTCTTTTAAACGAGAGCACTCCAAGAGTACCCATTATTATTACTGATGCAAGTAGGATCGTTATTTCATGGTCAATGAATTCTTTCCAGTTATCCCGTGTATTAAGTTTCTTAAAGCATCTACAGTGTAAATAGGCGGATCCATCGTGGTTAGAATCGACAGGCATGTTTGTAGGTTAGTCGACGGAAATAATGCTCCACTCAAAAAATAGATTGAGAACACAACAAAAGTAAGTATTAACTGAAAGCCTTCCAAGCTTTCCATAAAACTCCCAATAGTAAATCCCCAGCGACGTGAGTGCGAAAGAAAGAAGCAGGATAATGACGAATATCAGAACTACAGACAATGGAGTATAATGAATTCCAATCAACAATCCCACTACCATTAATATGGTAGTTGATATCAGCGAGGTTGTCATACTTCGAAAGTTTTGCCTACAAAAATTATTGTCCTACTGACAGGAGATACATTCTGATTGTTATAAGGTTAGATAATTAGTGAAAAAATGTATGTGCATATTGCATTTTACTTTTAATCCAAAGTTTTTCAAGTTAAAATCATCCTGCCTTATACAATAAATGATAAATTACCCACAAAGCTACTAAAATATTCTATTAACTCATTATTAGGAAGGCGAACTGACGTATATATATTAATCTTGATCTCTATCTGCAATTCTTGGGGATTAAATATAAACTCTGGAACGACGAGACATCCCGATCCTAGGCTTTTACGCGTATCCTATCTATGTTTGGGTGTTAGGACAGGATACGAAGAAAACAAGATAAGACAGTTGATGGTGCAAAATCAAATAGGCGAAGAATTTTATCTGAGTCGAGAGTATAATACATGTGATGAGGAGTTAGTGAGCGACTTGATGCTCCCAAGATACTCAACTAAGTAGGATTGGATATTAAATGAAAGACTCTCCACTGACACCAATCGAAAAGCGAAATATTAGAAAAGAAGAGATGCTTCAAGGTGATATATCAAGTGAAGCGATGGATGACTTGAATTATTGTCTCGACGCCTTAAAAATAAGCAAAGAATTTGCTGGATCTCAGGAAGGAAAGACTATATCTTTCAAAAATACTAGTACTGAAAATCTAACTACCTCCGATGTTCGCATCTTAGCACTTAAATTTATTGCAGATTTTATTGCTTCAACTAGACCTGGCCATGTTGTTCCACAGTCCCAACTATTTGATTTTCTGACTTTAGCAACCGAAGGTATTAGTGAACAAGGACAATTTGGTACACGGGACATAGTCTTCAAAATTTATCGTGATATTATGGAAAACTATCAGAATTCAAACGATCTACTTAGGAACAACTACCCTAAAATAATAGTTGATGTTGTGTCTGTTCTAAACACAGGTTTAGACACAAGTGGAAAGAGGGTGGCAGTATACGGAGTATATGATTACTATCTCGCAAGAAAATCTCAAGTACATGTTTTATCAGAACTCGAAAGGATTGACAAAGCACAACATCCAATTATGGGAGAGCATGTACTGATTCAGACCCTCATTCAGATTACTGGGAGAGGACAAGAGGAATTAGAATTACTGTTGGCAAAATTGACCGAGTCAGATATCAGAAAAATAAGCGATCTTTGTACTAACTATACTAGAATAGAAAGATATTGCAGATTAATCTTGACTAGCCCTAAAGATTTTAGGAGCGAGGTGGAGAAAGAACTAGGTAGGAAGCTTACCGATAATCAAGTTCAAATCGCTGCGATATCTATTAGAAAAGTGGCAAAATACATTGAGAATATCCTTGATGGTAAATTCATACCTCATGATTCGCATGGAATTAATCATATTAAACATAATCTTGAATATGGTTATCAAGTAATGGGTTTAATCGAGAGAAAGAGAAAAAGGTCAGGATAAAAATGACAGCGATCATATATTCGCTTTAAGTCTTATCGAGATTATTCTATTCAATACCTGTGGAATCTCGATCAGAAGAGATATAATAGAATTCATTCCACGTTATACAAAGCCAACAATGCATTTATTTACATTGATTACTATTACAATGTCTTTTTTATTGCTCACTGTATCAATAGCCAACGTTAACGGTCAAGTGGCAAATCCTCAGAGCATCTACAAAACATTAAAAGCAAAAGATACAGAGAAATTTGTCATTCCTTTTGATGCATCAAATTACGAGAGAAATAAGCCCCTAATTTACAATTTTTCCAGATCACTTGGTCAAAACTGGATTTTAACCCTACAGAATAATCTATCGTATGCTTCTAGAGCAGATGCGAAGGTTGTCATAAAGCTTCTCGAACCAGTGCCGAGCGAAAAATTCATAGAAATCGCAATGTTTGCAAATCAATCCAAGTTCTGGGCCGCAGTTAATACTAAGGATTCTGGTTATGTAAGAGTGTATAATAAGGATACAGGTGGTTGGTTCAGCAGTCAGCCTATAATCATTGCTCATGCCAATAATCAGGGTTTGACCGTAAGTGATGGGAAAAGAATTGTAGTCGATAAATTATCTTTAAATGGTTTTACACCTGGTTCAGTAGCAATTTACGGAAAAGATGATCCAGAATCACCAATTAATGCATATGCAGGCAATATTTCGTTTGACATGGTTTTTGGAAATCCTTCTGATTCTCCAATTTTCTATTTGCCGCTTGGAATGCTAGTTGGAGTAGGGGGTCTCTTGATCGCTTTACTCGCTATCAAGAAGAGGAATGCCTGATAGCAGATAGCTGATCGTCAGTAGCATTACTGTCAGTACTGTGATAGAATTTGCAAATGACTTTCAGATTGCATCGATCACATTTTGGTTTTACTGGGAGACATATCGTTTGGCCGTATTTAACGAAAGTGTCATTAATCCTAATCCAATTCTTTTTCTTTATAACAGAATACAATTCGAATTCTGTCGCTTCAGGGTTTCTCGTGTCAACTAGTCCTAATCTATTCGATATTCGATGTACATGAGTATCCACTGGTATAGAAGGTTTATCATATCCGTAAACTAATACACAATTTGCAGTCTTTCTTCCTACACCTGGCAATTCAAGAAGTTTTTCAATATCATCTGGCACAACCGAATTAAACTTTCGAACAATCGTACTTGATACGTCCTTTATACGCCTTGCTTTTATATTGTAAAATCCAGTACTACGAATTAGTATCTTTATCTCTTCGACGTCGGCATTAGCCAATTGATCGATATTCTTAAATTTTTTGAACAATTTGCGTACGGCTATTGTCGTATTTTCATCTCTGGTACGAGCTGACAAAATCGTTCCAATAAGTATCTTATATGGATCACCATGTTCCTCTTTTTGCAATTTTTCTAACGCAGTAGATCTTGGTAACCTCTCATGTGAAATCGTTCTTTCCATCTCGCGCAATATTCTTGTCGAGATGTCCGAGTCCAAATTAATAATTCCTAAAGTAAGATCTAATAGTCAAACCAAGATACTCCACCCAATGCCAAATCTACCAAATTATAAATCATTTGTTTCTCAACTGTAAAGTAAGGAACAATATTCTGGTAAAAAGTATATGTGGTGTAGTATGCCTATGTCAGCGTTTCCTTATCCTACTACGTCCTGTCTTTCTTGGTGATATGTTCCCAACCTTCCGGCCCGGAGGCGTAGTTCTTCCGACAGAGGATTGACGACCAATATGCTGATGCCTGCCTCCTCCATGAGGATGGTAAACTGCAGCTTGAGCAATCCCTCTGACCGTAGGATAGAGTCTACCATGGGCCTGCATATACTTGGCTCGATTGCCAGCCTTGAGAAAAGGTTTTTCTTTTCTACCTGCCCCAGCAATAACTCCTATCACTGCCCTACACTTCGGATTTGTCGTCAGAAATTTGCCTGATGCAAGCTTTACCGTTACCCCACTAGTACTATGTGCAAATACCAGTGCCGATGCGCCTGCAGACTTAATTAATTTGCCTCCATCTCCAACATTCTTTTCAATATTACAAATCAACGTTCCATCGGGAATTGCTTCCAATGCTAAAATATTCCGTGGTGTTGACGTTGCACCAGCACCAACAGATACTTTACTTCCGACTGTCGCACCTTCGACTGCAGGAATATATGAATATGTTCCATCATCAAATTGTATTTTAGAAAGGGGGGCATTTCTACCTCTCTCATGAACGATATCAACAATAATACCAGAATGATTTTGATCTAGTCTAAAATTCGGATACTTAGCTGGAGTGATTTTGCCAACTGTGACCGCACGGAACTGCTTTCCCCCTCGACCCCTTCTACGTACAAGCGTTCGTTTACCCAATTTGATCATTTAACCTTCCAAATAGGTGATTTTAACTTTTGTATTGAAAGACAATGAATTTCAAAGTATGCTATCGTTTAATGCATAGAATCAAATCGCAAGGTAACAAGGTATAAAGATGAGTAAAGTCCTAGATGTCATTGTGAGTCAGAATACTCTATCTCTAAAGGTTTTGGAAGCCTATACAAGAGATGTTGGCCGTGGCGTAGCACGTATTGACTATGACTCTATGGA
>DATBGR010000504.1:0-16713 GCA_036557905.1 Nitrososphaeraceae archaeon
AATACGGAAAGACTTTCTAAAGTATTATTGCAGAGATCACGAGATAACCAGATAATCATGGTTACTTTGAAGGATTCGGTTGTAGCAGAAGCGAACTTGGTGTTTGGGGTTTATCCTAAGTCTGGTGCATCCCAGACCATAAAGTACAAGCATCAAAAGAAGGTTCCCGAAATAGGGATAGGATTGAATAGTATTTAGCTGCTGTATGTTGCTATGTATATGACTCAATCAGCTCTCATGATACACTCTGGATCTTGTAATTAGATAGCATTAGCTTTTATGACGTAGTACTCTCACCAAGTCTAGTTCATAGTAGTAATTGAAGACAGTCAATCCTAAAGTCTCAGTGAGTAGAGAACAGCATATATCTTCGACAGCCTTTGAATATTTCTGAAGTATGCGTTATGGTCATAATATAAATAATGTGTGAAATAGTATGAGCTTAGTGCGGGGGTCGCCAAGCCTGGTCAACGGCGTGAGACAGTTCTTATGCGCGTAGCTCAGAGGTTTTAGTTTGACTGGGATACCTCATCCCTTAGGGGTTCGTGGGTTCGAATCCCACCTCCCGCAATCCCTATTATTTATGTAGATAACTTAACTAACCCAAGCCTACAAAATAAATTGCAAAGATGACCCAAAAGATTGTTTTCACAGATATAGATGGCACCATATTAAATGAGGTTGGCGGATATGGAGATACTCCTAAAATTATTAATTCTCTGGTAAAGAGTAACGTCCCAGTAATTTTATGCTCTGCAAAAACTTTAACCGAACAAAATCGGATCAGAAAAGAGCTTGGATTGACTGATCCATTTATAGTAGAAAACGGTGGCGCTATAATTATCGAAAGAGGCTACTTTGATGATCCACTAATGCTTGGAAATTACCGCATCGTGGAGCGCAATGATGATTACGTTATCGAACTAGGAAGTCCAGCTACGAAAATTAGAGAAGTACTTAATGATATTAGAAAGAACTATAATTTAAATTTTAAAGGAGTTGCAGATACCTCAATAGAAGAACTAACCAGCTTAACAAATCTGAGCTCCGAACACGCAGAAGCGATGTCGCATAGAGAATACGGTGAAACAATACTACGAATAGATGAAAAGGATCTGGTTAGATTTACCGGCATAGCCAGGAAAATGGATCTGAATATAATACATGGTGGGAGGTTTTTTGATGTAACCATGGGCAATGATAAGGGAAAAGCTGTTGAATTGTTAGTCAAATTATTCAAGAAAAAACACAATGAGAGTGTGATATTTTTTGGTATAGGAGATAGTGAAAATGATGCGTCTATGCTGCGGCATATGGATTGCCCAATATTGGTTCAGAAGATAGATGGCTCTTGGTCTAATGTCACTGTTAATGGAATTATCAAAGTGGCCGGGATCGGTCCAAAGGGATGGGCCCTAGCTTATGAAGATATAATTAAAGTCGTTTAGATATAGTGTTACAGAACGAAAGCATAACCTTTAATATCCTATCACTAATTGATCTAAATAATCTCCAAATAGTCCATGTAGAGCAAATAATTTTTACTTATATTCCTTCCATTTTAGAGTATTTGTTGTCTGAGAGTATTATTTCTTGCTGTATTAGGAAGAAATAGATATATTATCGCCTTAATGATTTGGTTTCAGCGGGGTGGGGAAGCCAGTTCCATAAGTTGAGGCTAGGTTATCCCGGCGGGCTCATAACCCGCAGAGCGGTTACCGCAATTGCCAATGGCAAGCGGCCGCAAGTTCAAATCAACCCCCCGCTAATTAACGCAAACTTAAGTTCAAGGCAAACAATGACTCCAATATATATATCATTACATTACTATGTCTCGTAAATGTTGATTGATTTTAATCCATTAATTTATTGATGGCGTTTATTGATGAGGCGGTACGCATAGGTGTCTGGAGTGCTTCTCATTCTGATATTTCTGATAACAATCCCTCTTCTAATATCGTTTTTCTTAGTTCCTTGGCTAGATCAGTAACTGTAACTATCCCTACAATTTTTCCCCCTTCGATCACTGGCAATCGTCGGATCTTATGATTGATCATTCTTTGTACTGCGACTTCGATCGGAGTACTCGGATCCGCATAAACTCGAATATCTGACATGATGTCAGCTACGTTGACCTTTGAGGGTTGTAAATCCTTGCAGCAAATCTTGCTGACAATGTCTCTTTCTGTTATAATTCCTATATGCTTCTGATCGTTTTCTACTATCAATGAACTAATGCCATAATTATTCATTAACTTGGCCGCGTCCAAACCAGTTTTTTCATGTTTTATTGTTACAATTTTTTTAGTCATTATATCTTGGATAACTTTTGGCATGTACTCATGTAGACTCTTGAGAATAAAAATTTTAATTTATCTTCGGTGAATCTGGTTAATTGGAATGGGCAGATTCGCGTCACAAAATGTATACAAACAGAATTCAAGAGAAATTTTTTGTCAGAATGCAGAATATTAGATAGGATGTTGAGCTGTCGCTATTTCATCGTAATTATGACGGGGGTCTGTTCTCGGGTTTGACTCGATGTGAACTCATGTACTGTACTAAGCAATGAAAGCAGATCAGATTCTTCTTTTTAATAAATTGAAGGAATATACTCGAAAAGTCCTGAAAACAGAAAACAATCTTCGATCATTAGTAGTCCTATAGGAAAAATTGACAGTACGAATAACGCAAATCTTCGGGAATTGAATTGCACACCTCAGTGATTTTCGAAAATGATCGAAGGTCAGTGGTATCAACTTTAATTATAAGTTTATTGATTATAGTAATATGGGTTATGCGGCCTCCTCCTCTAACAAGCCATCGAAACAAGAACGATGCAGTCTATGTGGAAGGGTCTTTAATAGTACGGAAGACTTGAACGCACACAAACAGATGGATCATAGCGAACACAGCCACGAGCCTGCTGGTGTAAGCTAGACCCATGTAGAATATAAATCACCATCCCTTTGACTGGGATGATTAAATGCCAATCATTTTGTCACTGTAATTCAAACAATGTTGTTTGCCCTTTAATCGATCGATTCAAGTTTAAATTTTAAGTTTGGTGATCTAGATAGGATAAAAAATGAAAATTTAAAAATTTAGTGGCTATATTTTCGTAGGGCATTGATAACCCAGTCAACGTCTTCCTTAGTCTTCACAAGACGACCTATCTTCAGGCAATCTCTAATGTCTTTTGATTTCATGTTATACCATACAGCACTAGCGATTCTAGATGCAATTTCGTCAGCGACACCAGAATTTACAAGTATGTGAGTCGCGACCTTCAGGAAATCGTCAAATTTGTACCGTTTAAAGCGAAGAACCACAAATCTAGAAAGTAGTGGAGTTAACATCCGTTCAGTTCCGTTACTAGTAGCGTAAACCCAAGTTTTGAGCTGAGTTTTGCGAGTCTTTTGATATTTCATTTCTGATATGATCCCAGTTTCCATCAAACTCAGTAGTGCTGTTTGATCTCTCATAGGCATATGCTCAATTTCATCTACGACAAGGTATCGAGGGCGTGCCTCGAATAAGTAATCAATCATTCCAGATTTTGTACTCTGACTCCCAATTATAAAGTGCGAACGTTCAAGCTTCATACATTCAAGCATAAACAGGGTTTTTGCTGAAGCGGGCGGGCCCACCAATAATATATGAACAGGCATATCCGAAGATAACGACAATTTGAATAGTTTTTTTACGTCACTGTGACCCACTATGTTGTCAAAAAGATCCTTAAACGTCTCGTTAGAAACACTAGCACCAGAAATATCAGTAGTACTATCGATGCATTTGTTTACGGCATATTCGTTCATCTCAGTCCTCATTCCATCTATAGCCTCTCCATCTTCCATAAGTCAGTATGACATACCTATATTATAGGTATTACTGAATGCATTCTAACCTCTAACAATATCTATCGATTCTTGGTTGCGACGCTGTTGTGGGTCCACAAATACTTTGCAGATTATGAATCCTTTTCAGATCTAAAAACCTCAAGTTTTCCCAATAGCCATAGTTATATTTTCTCTATCTCTAAACACATGATTTCTAAAACTATCTGGCGGCGAGATTGCCTTTCCATCCACGGTAACATTAACTGACTTATTATCTAGATTTAATCCCCAAATGCTTAACAATTGGCCCAAAGTATAGGTTCTATTTACAGTAGATTCTACATGAATAGTTCCTGTACGATCGTGGGTATGTACCGGAGCAATTTCTGGGGTGCTATATTTATCGAGGGAATGATCTTTATATATTGTGGAATTAATTCCTATGCCTTGAGGAACAACGACCTGTTTGCCATCAACTGTCATATTGAGATGAGGATGTATATGGTACACGATCTTAGCACCCAACCCATGTTCTTGAGCTTGAGTAGCAACAATCACTCCCAAAATAATTACGGCGATACCTATTGGAATCCCAACGATCTTCAGATATCTATTTCTCTTACGTCGATTGACAGAAACAAAGCTGTCATCTCTTTTCTTCTTTTCAGGGTTCTTATTACTCATGAGTGCAAAATCGTATGTTATTACGGCCTATTATAGCTTATCTCGTTGTCAAATCCTCGATTCCGGAAGCATTAGATCGCATGCTAAAGAATAATTATGTTGAAAGTAGTTTATTATTTGCTCGGAAAACACTAAGACCTCAGATATTCATCACACAGTGAAGGAAAGGCCCCTAGTAGAGCACAAAATTTGTAGATACTATGAAGTAAATATCTTGTCTTGAATTGAGAGAATCGATATTATGGTATGTGAATGTATTTTTAGAATTTATCTTATCTGAATACCATACAAAATATAGACAAAATGGGCTTTTAACAAATTAAGACATTTGTGATAATACTGGTATATTTTCAGTATTTGATGTACCAATAAGATTTAATAAATGACATAGAAATGTATCATGTCTTCTTCTTCTTGATCTCTAGATAACATAACGTTACCAACCCAATGATTTGGCGGATTCCTTAGCAGCATCATTTAGCGCCTTTTCTGGTTGTTTTATACCATAGTATACTTCTTCAATTGCACGCCGAACCTGTTCTGCTATTTGTGGATACTCAGCTGCCACTGGTCTGCTTTTTCCAATTGGAATCATTGAGACCATATCACCATAATACGGGATAGTCTCGTTCAGTAGTTTCAATTGGGGACCGGAACCAATACTCTTCTGTGTTGGAAGGAAACCTGTCTGTTTTAGCCATGGACTCATTATTCTCGGATCCAGTATTAGTGTAATTAACTCCCATGCTAGCTCCTTATTCTTTGACGTTTGGGGAATTGCAAATTCCCATCCACCCATCATTGTAGATGTTCGATCTAGTCCATTTGGTACTGGAAACATTGGTATAAAGCCAATTCTGTGAACAAAAGTCTGCCAGGATTGATGTGGAAAAGCACCTGGCACCCAAGATCCGCTTTGTAGTACCGCAAGCTTCCTGTTTGCGAACATCCTATCTGGATTACTCTTTAGTGGTTTAATCCCAGAATCGATCTGTTCTTTAATAAATCCTAATGCTTTAACACCCGCTGTGCTATTGTAAGCTGGAAACCAATAACTTCCCTTTAACGGATGTCCAGTTTTCATAACAAGAATATCTCCTCCTAGCATCCAGAGATAAGGATACCAGAGATCAGGAGAATAGTTTAATCCAGCGAGAACTGCACCTGAAATGCCTTCTGGTCCAAGAATGGCATTGATTTTCCTCGCTGCTGCTAAATAGCCAGCCCAGGTTTTCAAAGAATCTGGATCCACACTAGTCTTACTTAATAAATCCTTCCAGTACCATATTCCTCTTACGTCTGTCCATGCCCATAAACCATATATTCTGCCTTTGTAGACTCCACCGTCAAAATTAGTTTGATACCAATCAGATGATCTACCCCAAACTCTTACGTAATCAGTCATATCCGTCAGATATCCCCATTGAGCAAAGTCTCCAAGCCATATCTGATCTACCGAGACTAGATCGATAGCACTTTTATTGCCCAGAGAATTAAGCAGCTTAGCCCTGGTCTCATTGTAAGGTGTCGTGGTATAGTTTATCTGAATATTTAGTTCAGGATGTCTAGATTTCAATTCCTCTACTGCAGGTCTTAAGAGATCATTCCAATTTATGACACCACCTAAATTATCAAGAATTGCAGTTATTACGACTCGCTTTTTCTGTTGCGTTAGTCCAGATATCGTAACTGGATTGGTAGAAGCAAATATTACGCTCAGAACTATTCCCACTACAAGAATCCCGCTAACGATTAAGAATACAGACACAGTCAATCGCAGCAAGGAACAAAATCCCTTTTAATCCTTCCTGCTCTCGTCTGTGGAAAATCTTGTCCAATGTCCATTAGATTTAACTTTTGAGATTCTGAACTAAATTGTATGTAGCTAATTAGATTCGTTACATCAGTTGATTTATAGGAGGATAAAATCAGGCTGAAGATTGGTACCTCAAATTTTGGATTTCGTGTTGGCAAACCTATGTTCTCAGTTATCGAGTTATGTAGCTAATCTGGTTTAACATAAGCGAAAGCAGGACAAAAAGCCTTATAGGAATACTAAGGTATTACTACAGATCATTGTGAGGACTTTGTAGATATGGACTTGGTTTCCAAACGTATAAGGGAAATAGGTGTCATTTCTATAATTCTGATTGTTGCATTTTCGATAGGTTTGTTAATTTATATCCAAAGTATTACAGAACAAGATATTAGATCCAATTTGCTTTCGCAGCAAAAACAACGTCAGATTGCATCTACTCGAGATATTTCTCTTCATGCTGGTTCAGATCTTAACTTAGTTGTCGGTATGCTTGACGGACTAGCCAACTCGCTATACTTGCAAGAAGGTGAATTTTCTAGTATCAACGCTTCGAAACTAGTTAGTGAAAAGTATACTCAATTTAGCAAGGTTATAGATAGATTGTTTCTTCTTGATAAAAATAACATTGTAAAACTTAGCTTTTCTCCTGCTGGTTCTGAAGGGGCTATTTTGGGTGCTGACTATTCGCAAAGAAACTGGGTTATAGATACCAGAAATACTCACAAGCCAGTGTTTTCGAGTGGCTTTGAGAGAGAGGGCATGTATACGATTTTCGTTTCTTATCCAATAATTAATAGGAATAGCGGAGAATTCCTTGGGGTTATTGCTACATCAATACCTACGATCCCGTTCTTTTCCCATTATGGAAATGTTGAGCATATCGATAGACAGTTTTTAGTTGCGTATGATACAAACGGTACTATGCTGGCAAACGGTGCTAGTCAGACGTTGGTAGGACAAAATTTTTTTGGTAGCTATACACAGGAGTTTATCAATCACAATTCCATTCTAAACAATCTAACTCGTGTATTGTTAGCTGGAGGTGTTGGCAATGCAATTTATGATTATGGAAAAGGAGAGAGACTGACTACAGGCTCATCTATTATTGTGAATGGTAAACCGATATACTTTGTGCAAGTGGTAACGCCAACCACACAAATATACTCGGATGTAAACGGATTACTTTCAATTGAAAATGTCAAGATGTTCGCTCTGTTTGGTGGTACTATTGCAGCTGTAGCTGTTTTAATAATATTGCTATTCAAGTGGACAGGCAGTTTAAATAGGGAAGTGAAAAGAAGGACTAAGCAGTTGGATATTTCAAATAGTCAACTTGCGTTAGCCAACGATAAACTGAAAATTCGTGATAAGATGCAGGAGGAATTTATCAATGTCGCTGCACACGAACTAAGAACTCCGATCCAACCAATCATTGGCTTGTCGGAGGTTCTTAGATACAAAAAAACCGAAGGGGAATTACAACGAAATAAGATCTTGGATGCTATAATCAGAAATGCAAAAAGACTTCAAACCCTTTCAGAAGATATTTTAGATGTTACTAGAATTGAAAGTAATTCTTTGATTCTGAATAAGGAAAAATTCAGTTTAAATTTTCTGATAACGAATGTAGTCGCAGATTCTAAGAATTATATAGCAAACAAAAGTAAAGATAACAATATAACAATTGAATCAGTACTCGGAAAAGAAGAAATTTGTATAGAAGCAGACAAGAACAGAATTAATCAGGTAACTTTAAACCTCTTGATCAACGCCATTAAATTCACTAGGCAAGGTAAAATAACCATTTCAGCGAAAATGCAAGAAGGTTTAAACTATGCCGGATTGGATGGTCATAATGGTGTAATAGTTGCCATAAAAGACAGCGGAACTGGCATAGATCCTGCGATATTACCAAAGCTTTTCACGAAGTTTGCCTCTGGCACAGAGGGCGGAACGGGATTGGGTTTATTTATATCGAAAAATATTATTGAAGCCCACGGAGGCAGAATTTGGGCGATTGGTAATGAAAATGGCAAAGGTGCTACGTTTAGCTTTTGGCTGCCAGTGACTTGCTAGCAAATCAGATCTATTGTCTTTTAAATCATTTACTCGAAACTCTCGAGTACTTATGTAATGTGCATTCAGCTAGTTACAAAAAATATCTATTTGTATGTGACTGGCATATAATCCACCATATATAGATTATTGCTTTTGCTTATCGCGTAAGTCTATAGGTTGTAAGAAAAGTAGTCAACATGGTTGCAAACAAAAGCACCCCAATAGATAAATGAGCTGCAACTAACAAAGGTTCCAGCTTGGAGTTGACCACTAACATGCCTAGGGTGATCTGGACTACAATTACTATGACAGACAAAGCTGAAAGATTTCGTGCAGATCTAACATTCTTTAAGGCGTAAACAGCAGTTGCGACCACAATAGCTGATGTAATGATGGCAAGCATCCTATGGAAATGTTCGAAGAAATATTTCTCTTGAGGAAATCCAAAGCCATTTGGGCATAGAGGCCAACTGTTGCAAGATAATCCCTGATGAGAGGCTGCTATATAAACTCCAAAAAGCATAACAGTATATATCAAACTCAGAGACATAAATGAGAGAATTAACATTTTGGTATTAACACTCTCTAGTTTAGCCACGAATGTGGGTTGCATGTAGATGATTATTAATCTTAGTTTCTACAGTTCTATGAAATGACGAATAGACATATTGGATTCCTATCGTTTTCGAGAATTCTTTTTAAATCCATCCTATATCATGGTGGACAGATTAGATTAATATATCAATATGAATAGATGATAATTTGCTCATCATATAGTAGGATCAATAGTGCGATGAATACTAACATAATAGCCATTGTTGCCGTGTCGTTTATGTCAGTTGGAATAATATGGGCGATTGGTAATTTAACCCATACCACTATTGAATCAAGAGTGAAGACTGCAAATGGAATATTGCTCATAGCACAAGACAATCGATTTAATGGGACCAATCCAACGATTTATGCGAGCACAAACCATCCAAAGAAACTAATCATTCTGAACAAGGATTTTGTAAGACATGACTTCATAGTTGATCCTTTAGGTATTAACACGTCTTACATGACTGCCGATCAATCTTTTATAACCGCAATCGCTACGAATAAGGCAGGAGTATACGAATATTATTGCTCCTTGCATCCACAAATAATGAGAGGAAAGATCGTGGTCAAGTCATAGACAGGGAATATTGTTATGATCGAGTCTAATATAATTCGGTTAATCATTTTTGAACTATAATCACTTGCATTATACTTCGAGAAGCCTGTTTACACTTTTTAGTATGAAAATCGGTTCTCCATTATTACTGCATGCCTGAAAAGATATCTCGTTACTTTAGATCCAAAGTTCCATAAACTTTGCAAATATATAATGTCGCTGATTGTAACACACTAAGCAAATAATAATGATTAGAGGAAATGGGAGAGCTACAATTTTAAGAATAATTCACATGACAGTCTCCCAATTTCTGTCAGAAGAGAGTGGGCAAGCCAAGGATCCTAAGGATTGTGATTATTTCAGTTTACCTGTGGAATCGAATAGCTATTCCTTCAGTCTAGCGTATAATGATCTTGCCAGATGGCTGTTCATTACCTTGGCGTTTATGGGTATTTTAGCTACTGGGTGGTTTGGGATACCACTTGCTCCTAGATATCTAGCACTCCATCAAGTCGATACTCAAGCTGAAATATTCACTTTACTTAGTGCATTGGGTACAATTTGGGGAGTAATGGCATATCGTGAGTTGACAAGGTCAGCAGATCTTATAGTGGATGTAAGAGCTCTTGCACGTAACCTTGATCCACAGATTGGAGCATACGATTATCGATCGTATAACCCCGAAACAAAGGAATATGAAAATGGCTATCTTCCGCTTGGTCCAATAGACTTTTGGGACAAAGAAACTCAAGTCCCTGCATGGCTTGATAAAGGCAAATATTGGCATGTTTTATTGGGCCTTCAAACTGGGACTAAAGAAATTGTTCTTCAAGTTGTACGGGATAGTGATTTACCGTTTGCTGTAGACAGAAGAAATGTTGCTGTTACCTATAAAGAGATGATATCACAATATGGATCTCAACGTAAAACGCATAAACGATTTAGATACAGGGTGAAAATACCGCAGTGGATTGTTATGAATACTGAACGTACACGGTTAATTAATCAAAGAGGTCCTCAGCTTGAGGATGCAAACATCTCTACACTAATTGCTGAACTAAACAGAAAACTCGTTCTGGCTTCGGAGGAAATTATAGAAAGAGAAAAACCAAGGATCAAATATCCAGGCAAGTTCATGACGTTGGTGATTTACCTAAATAAGAGCCTACCTCTCAGACTTATCTACCACGAATCTATTCGACATTTACCAGGAGCTAAAAAAAGAATTATTGCGTACACCAATGAAAATCTTGCGAATACAAAAGATAATGACCTAATTTCAGCTATAGTCTTGGCTGCTGAACAAAGAGGAATATCTGTTGACAAGACCACAAAAATTCGCACGCTATTGCGGTTTCTCCAAAATTCGTATACCTCGCAAGGTATTGGGGAGGGATCAAGTGAATATCATAATTTCCATCATACTCTAGAGGTATCTTATTTAAGCTTGCAATTGCTTCCGCGAGAATTTCATAACTATAGGTTTAACTCGGCTGATTACGAATTGCTTCTCATAGCAGGGCTCTTGCATGATTATGATCCGGCTCAGCTGGAGGCCAATCGAAGCCCTGCTGCTGGTCCAAAAGGACCAAATGTTGTTAGAACTATTAGCGAATTGCAAAAGACAGGGATCCATGTTGCGTATTTTACTATGAACAAATATGAGTTTGAAAATTACTTTAGAGAATACAAATCTGCGCTATTGCCGCCTATCGAGTTTGTCGCAACACACCCGGAATACATCAAACCCGAAGACAAAAACAAACTTGAAAGTAGAAATATCGAGGCGCTAATATGGCGGACCGATTTCCCGTATTTCAAGCAGGCGCTTGCTCAGAAAAAATTTGTAGAACATCTAAACTATCTTGATAAGATGGGATTGGATTCATTTAAAATAAAACTAATTGGCGAGGTACTATGGCTAGCTGATTTGTCTGTCACCTATATGGGTTCAGATCCAATTAGAGCTTGGGACAGAGTAACCAATTTGTATGAAGAGTTGTATCTTCCAAAGTTCGAAGCAGTATCAAGAACAGACGAGTTTTTTTCAGATTTTGCCGAAACTGAACTTTTTAAAGAGCTCGTTAGGACCAGACAGTTTCCTGATATCTTTAGGCAAAGATGGAACCTCATATACCAATTTTTTCATGAAGGTAACCCTTCTACACAGCTCAATAGAACAATCAAGAAGGCTCGAAGACTATATCTCAAAGTTAACATAGAGGTAGAAATGCGTAGGGGCGACATCTTGGAAGAAATCGCAGTAAATAATTGGGCAGAGTATTTCATTGGAATTGGTAAAGATCAGACTGAGGTTTCAATTGCTAAGCAAAGATTTGCAGATCTTGATCCACCGAATGCATCGTCCTTTTGGGGAGATACTAACAAATTAATTCCCAGTATTTCCAATAGATCAGTAGATAACTTTTTTCTAGTTTTGCCAAAAAAGCACTTTTCTAGTGGTATCAATGACAATTCTGAATTGATGTCATTGATTTCTCACATGCCTTCGAAATTACGAACTAATGGTTCACTCCAGGTTCTGACTGACTTTGAAGAATCTAGTAATTACTTTAGCGATCTCGAATTGATTGGTACGAATTCTGGCTTTCATTTGGATTCTGGCAGGATCCAGAAAGACTATTTTCCCAAGAACATAAGGGAATCTTATTTTACACCAAAAAGCACGGTTCATACCTTAATATTCAATGTCAATGGTTCTAATCAGCAACGTTCGAAGGTAACTGCAATTGATTGAGTCTTGAATATAACGATTTAATGAATCACCTTACATTCTAACGTTACACATTAGATAGACATATATCAAACATTTTCAAAATTCTATCTGAAAGGAAGAATATAACCCATACTAGGTTAAAGAACAATTCTAGTGGAATAATTTCTCCAAAGCTTCGTTCAGCTTCGGAACAGTCTTGTAGTTTCCCAATTCAATCGGATTTATCCAAATATATTCATCATGTTCCCAATCTAACCTAATTGACTTTGTTGATGATTCAAATAAGAAAGGATAAACAATCCAAATAAAATTAGAAAATTGCGCATCTCTAACCTCTAGCGGTTCTGCGGACTTAAGAAGATGAACTTGACTTTCAGAGAGCCCACATTCCTCACTTATCTCTTTGAGCGCTTGAACCAACGGATTCACATCCTCTAGATATCCACTTATCCCTGCCCACATACCATTCATAGTTCTGACCTTTGCGCTGCGTTTGAGAAGCAATATCTTTCCCTCATACATCAGGAACACCGTGACTACCTTTATTCTGTTTATGACTTTCTCCCCTACATCCACAAATGATTTCAATTAGGAGTTACTAATAGAATTTAATTGACTTGTTAATCTTGCAACGTAAAATATCTCCAAATAAAATACGCGTTTGAATTGAGAACAGCCGACTTCGATTACAAATAGAGAATCTCAAGTCCGAATTGACTTATTAGATTCATTATTCGACTCTTTTCCTCGCCTAGACCCTTCCTATCGACAACAATATGAGTGACCTTTTCAATGGTCCTTGAGTACATTTGTGTTAGCATAGCATGATCAATAAAACTTAGATTGTACTTCGGAGCTATTGCAGCAAGGCCAAAATCTGATTCTACTAACAATCTGTTAAATTTGACAGGATAATGTGGTCCACCAAGTCCGATACCTATTTTATCACAATCCGAGCCCAATGTGATTACCTCAAGTATAGTATCACAAACAAGTGAAGCAGCATTGGTATCAGTCCACTGAGCATTAGATGATCCGATTTCCACGAATAAAATTGGACATGACAGCGATGTCGGTCCGTGATGTGTTGCTTCGATGCATATTTCATAGTCTGGAACCAAAGATTTCTTGCAATTAATTCGATTTATGAAATTTTTTTGTAGGGATGGAAAGCATATTCCGAGTTCTTTAGGCCTTCCTCCATATTTATTATCCATAAAATTTCCCGTGGAATGACAAGTAAGACTTGGTATTTTCTTAAATGATTCATGTTTGGACAGGAAAATAACTGCTTTTGAATTTTGAATTTGCGAATCAATATGCTCTAGATAAATAAGTTCGAACTTGGAGACGTAAAGCTTTACATTTTCGTGAAACTTGGATTCAAAGATATTTGATCTATCATTGACAGGTTCGAAACCTCTGTCATCAATAAGATAGTTTAACATAGTCCTACTTGCAAGATCTGTTTCCGAGGCAATAAGAGTATAAGAACTTTCCTTCAAGATATCCATACTTGAGGATAATATCACCTATTTCTATCTTCCAGAATTGCCTCGTGTACAAGAAATGGAGGATCTCGAAATTTCTTTCAAATATGGAACCTCAATCCTACGATTATGTCTTTTAATGAGGCTTAAATAGGAATTGTTAATTGCCAAGGCACAACAGATAACCGTCAAGGTATATCGCAATACTTTGTAATTTTATTTTGAACTTGTAGTGTAGACTTTATGTTAATCTCAAAAGACCTATCGATTAAATCTACCGGGCCAAATCCAACTAATGTCCTAAGCGAATTGTTGCATATCTTGTAGTTTTAGAATAGCGAATTTATATGATACAAGTTAAGTAAATTTATAAATTGCATTTAAGTATCGATTAATGAAATAGGAATTATGAATAATTATCTTGAAAAAAGTAAACATTCTGATGATGAGGTTTTTAGTGATTTGTCTGATTTCGAGCAAGAGAGCAATACAGACAAGCCCGTAATACGAGATGATAATGTGACTCTTGAAGGTCAGGAGGAGGTTTCATCTGTGCCTAGCCCTGATGAAGATTCTTCCCAAAATTCTAATAACAAACTGCCAGATGAAAGAACTAAGACCATCGAGTCGAAATTCTTTGCTATTAGAACTACAGGAGGACAGGAACGTGTTGTGGCCAATATCATTCAAAATAGAGTCGCAGCTAAAAAAATTGGAATTTATTCTATACTTGTGCTCGATAGCTTCAAGGGCTATATAATAATCGAAGCTCCAGATTCAATGGTGGCCTTTGAAGCGTTGTCGGGTGTTAGACATGTAAGAGGTCAAATTCGTGGAGAATTGCCCTTCAAGGACATAGAAGGATACATAGTAAAGAAACCAGTAGTAACTGAACTAAGTGTAGATGATACTGTGGAGGTTATCGGCGGTCCTTTTAAATCAATGAAGGCTAAAATAACAAGAGTAGACTACGAAAAGCAAGAGGCTACTGTAGTATTGCTTGATTCACCATATCAAATACCTGTTACAGTCGATGCAAATTATTTGAAAAAGATGTCACATTAGCTGTTTTTTCATATCGAATGTATCAAGTACAAGATTCGCGAATACCTCTTAACCCTTCATCAGGTTTCGTATCTAATATAAAACCACTTTTTTGTAGTATATATTCTTTAGATAATAACTGTTTGTCCTATAGGAGCCATAGGTTTTATCTTCGGACGTATCACAGGTATAAAGTAAATCCACAAGGATCGGCGTCATAATAAACTGTCAAGTAGGAAAGATAAAAAAAGGTTATTAATATATGCAGGGATTGGTCTTATCGCTAGTGGCATCATCTTAATAATCCTGCTTTATGGTTTTGTTTATTTGTACCCGGTCAAAATACTACGTGAAGATAATATGACAAAAATGAGAGAGCAGATAGATATTCCGTCAAATGGTCATGGACACATGAAAAATATTAATGCTTACGAACCACATTTAATGAAAATTAGACTCCACTCTAATAATCGTTCAATTTTAATAACAATCTGATCGCATCAAAAAAGGACAACCGTCTCTTCACTGAAAGGAGGCTCCTTGTTATATTTGGTTCTACACATGGCGATATAGATTGATGACATTCTACAGCCTTGTTTTGGATATAATTAATCATAAGATCATCTACAACTTGCTTTCTATGCTGCTAATGGAATTGACCCTAATTGGCCAATCAAAGTCAAGGTTCCACGGTTGATTAAATAGAATTCCAATTTTTGGTGACACGACATCAATCAAGTTAATTGGAGCATCATCAACTAAAATATCAAATTGATACATAGCTTTAGGTGTTGTGTCGTATATGAATATAAGATCATCTGAGAAGATGTCATAATAATCCAACCAGTTCGCAACATATGGTACAGTCTGCCTCTCACGTTTTGTAAGAATGGAAATCCGGTAGCCCTTTCTATGAAATTGTCTAACAATATAAGCAAGATCAGGCTCGGTCGGAGGAATATCCTTCCATCGATGAGTCCAAACATCTATAAAGATTTCAGAAATCTCCCGCGCAGATATTGGTAGAATCTTGCCAATATCCCAAGTTTTTATGTCATCTTTTAAAATTGTAGTATTATGAATATTACTGTATACCAAGGTCCATATTTTCATAGTGTCTGCTAGGACTGAATCGAGATCGATTGCGAGTGTTTTGTTCACATCGTTTTCAAACGTGTATAGGTGTCACATATAGGTAATGCTATCTATACTTAAATTACGAAAAATTGACATACTATTTTTAAACTAAGTCACTTCCGGACCACAAGTGACAAATTCTGATTTGAATTTTTAGTTCGCCATATGGATGAATAGGTTAGAAGCAAATTGCTTAGGGATTTTATCATTTTGTTAATGTCTTCCGATTTCGGTTAGTATTTTGGGAACAAGCGTGATCAAAGACATTTATATCTAGGTGTAGGATCCGTGGAAAACATGTCTGAAAAGAAGTCCATAAATGCTCTGGTTAGTGGAGGAGAAGCAAGTGCGGGACCACCACTTGGTCCTGCTTTGGGCCCAATTGGAGTTAACGTATTGCAAGTAGTCAATGCAATTAACGAGAAGACAAAGGAATTTCCTGGAATGAAAGTTCCAGTAAAGGTTGAGGTCGATTCAGAGACCAAGAAATTTACTGTTGAAGTAGGAATCCCGCCTACTGCAGCATTAATATTAAAAGAGGCAGGGATAACGAAAGGTTCGGGCACTGCAGGGACGGTGAGTGTAGGGAAAATCACGATGAATAGCATAGTAAAAATTGCTAAAATGAAGATTGATAATTCGTACGCTAGCAGCCTGAAAAGTGCCGTGAAGGAGGTAATAGGTTCTTGTCTTAGTCTCGGGATTTCAATTGATGATAAGACCCCAAAAGAAACCTATGATGAAAT
>DATBGR010000505.1:0-9713 GCA_036557905.1 Nitrososphaeraceae archaeon
AATGACTGATGGCTTCATTTCTTACTGGTCAGGTTTGATTAACAAACCTGATGACCTGTGGTATGCGTTCGCTAAAAAGATGATAGAAATCCCAAAAGTTGTGTTTAGTAAAACACTGAACAAATCTATGTGGATAAATACAGATATTGCAGCAGGCAATCTCGTAGAAGAAGTTAACAGGATAAAGAGTCAAACCGGCGGGGACATCGTCGTTTATGGTGGTGCGTCATTTGATACTTCATTGATTAAAGAAAAACTAATTGACGAATTTTATTTATTTATTAATCCTGTTGCAATTGGAAACGGTATGACCATATTTAAGGACTTGAACGAGATTCAAAAATACACTCTGATTGAATCAAAAGCGTTTGAATGCGGTAAAGTATTGCTTCGCTATGAAGCATGACAATAATAACACACTAATATTTTGGAAAGCCAGTGTTAGGTGGCATCGCAGCGGTAACCAAATGTTGCCAGGGTTATATAGTAACTCAGCCAAATAATGCAATAAACTTATCAGTCCATGCGTGAATATGTTCAATATCTGCAATATCTAGATGGGTATAAATCATAACAGACTTATAATTCAGGAAAGGAGACAAAAGGTTTGGGCTCTAATAACTAAAGGTATGAAAGGTTATGAGATTGCTAAAAGTCTAAATGTTGATCCTGCTACTGTTTCAAGAGACATTGCCTATTTGGCTACGCAATCTCAGAATTATTTGAATGATCTGGCAAAATCTACATTGCCGTTTATGTATCAGACTTCAATTGAAGGCATCCGCAGCGTTATGAACGAATGCTGGAATATCTATGATTCTGCTGATAATAACTTTCAAAAACTAGCGGCTTTGAAACTGGCTAAAGAATGCCATGAAGCAGTATTCAAATTAGTGGATGAAGGTCCAAGCGTAATGTATCTAAAGCAATTGCAGGAGAAGTTAATTCAAATTGAAAGTAGACATATACGTTAAAGATCTGTTCAAGAAATTAGACAACTACAATTTTTCTAACGGTAACGGTAACGAATACGATGACGATTATTATCTTGAAATAGGATCCGAACCACCTAGGTTTGCAGATTACAGAGCAGCACGAGCCAAGATTACAGATGCATTTGGAAATAAGACATTTGAAGACGTTTGGGACAGTATTACTCAAGACGAATCAGATTATTACTTGAAAATGAGTTTAAGGGTATCTCCAGAAGAAAGATATCAAGACAAGAAGAAAGCATGGTATTTCCATGAATCAAGTTGGTGTATGCGTCATGACAACGGCTATGATGGACGAGGTTGCAATAACGGGAAATGTATTCCGGAGTGTAGATATTATCTTAAATCTGGAAGAATAGAAGATGAAGAAGTTATCCAAAGGCATAAAGAGATTGAAGAATGTTACAGAAAACGGAATGCTCTAAGTTAGTTGTAGTATTTCTGTCAAGCGAATTTCTTCCTTACTAAATGGGTTTGGATTCATTCCCAATTATATATTGGTCAGTATGTTGCTGTGACATAGGATCTTTTAATTTTAATGCTGCCGGCTGACTAGTCTGGAATAATAGTCCGCCAGACCGATAGAATGACCTATCTGATTTCTACTTCAGACTAGATGCTAATGAAATCCTAGTGGGAATACCTTAAGGCTGTTGGCTTGCAAACAATAAATGAAGAAAATAGGCCGCGAAGGCAGAATTTCAAGTCAAAGCAAACAAGATGGCAGAACTACAGCAAATTATCAACGACGTAAAGAGTAAGTTGGCTAAAGCTAGTCTAGTCTAGTCGATTCCATGATATTGTGTATTCTCGATGCGTGATGTAACATTGCAGTTCAATAAACTAAGAATTTCTTAGAATCTATAAAATACCAAGAACTACGAATTCATATTACTCCAAGACTTTATGAAGCAAATCCCAGACAAGATATTTAAAATGAAATCTTTACAATTGTCAATTTTAATTTATCGTATTCAAGAGACGAAAGTCATAGAACTTGATTTTATAAGGAATTTAAAAACGATAATAATTATTATTAGGCCTTCTTAGTTTACAGAGATAGGATTCAGGTATATGGATACCAAGCTTGACAAAATAGATCTGGCAATTATCAGGTCGTTAATGAAAGATGGTAGAAAATCATTTAGACAAGTTAGTCGGGAAATCAAATCAAGCACACCAACTGTAGAATCTCATTTCAGCAAAATGAAAGAATTAGGAATAATCGAAAATGTTGAACCCATATTAAACATTGATAGGATTGAAGGTCAAGTAACATCATTTATCATATCCATCAAAACGGATCCATTGAAATCAGTTGATATTGCTAATCGGCTTTCCATGATTCCTGAAGTAAGAGATGTCTATCTAATAACTGGTAGTTATAACGTCATAGTAAAAGTTTCAATTGCAAAAAGTCATGAACATATAGAAGAATTTGTAAGAAAGAAAATTGCAACTATCGATGGAATAAAATCTGTTTCATATCAAGTAATAACAAAGACAATAAAGGATAGCCAAAGCCTTCAGATAGAGGAAGGAATATCTATCAAGATGAAATGCGACTACTGTGAAAATGATATTCTTCAAGAAGCCAGAAGCTTGGAAATAGGACACCAATTTAAGAGACACTTTTGTTGTAACTCTTGCTTGACACTCTACAAACAGAAATACAAGGGAAGAATCGAAGCAGCAGCCGCTGCGGTTAAATCAAAATAAACCGAAATAATCTCAAAAGAATAATCCTGGCATAAGTCGCTTTGAGTATATTGAAAGAATGTAAGATTCTTGTATACCATTATTCTAGCAGTGTGATATAATATTACATTTGTAAAGTATGCAACTTATATATGTTGTTTCAAGTGATTGTATAGACTTAAAATGTGCATGTCATGTAGTTCTGGCAAATTTACCAGAAAAAAGTGCTAATTCTCGCAAGTATAGTATCAGTTATGATAGTGGCTACATATACAGTATTTACAACAACAAAAAATCCTGCAATAGCAGCAACAATACCTGGTCTTATAGGATTCGCAGCTTGTCCTGCTATGTGTGTGAGCGTTGGTGGTGTATTCTGGTTTATTAATCACATAGCAAATAAGAATAAAAATGATAACTATAATCGGAATATCATATCAGGAAAGATCACAGCTGAAAAAATATCCTCAGAAAGCAGACAAAACAATAGTAATTTTACTTCTTGTTGCTCTGAAAATAATACTATTGAAAAAAACATTATGAAACAAAATGAAGAAATGATAACAACGAATACCAATGGACAAGATAATACTAGAGATACTATTCGACCTAATCAACAAAAAGAATGGCAAGGAAAGCACATAATGAATTATAATAATTAATAATTAACTAACTTTTCTTCTTTAGCATCTATATTATTGGGTTATTATTACTTTCAGCAGATAATGATAAGTTCACATACAGTTGTTTTCAATTGGAAAATGAAAACCGACCTACATTATACTAACGTTCATTTAGATCTCTCTGTATCTAATAAATGTAGACGGGAATATCATGCATTATTGTAGAATTATTTGCTCTTAATCACTAAATTAATCTGTTCCCTATCCTTCAAAACATGATTTCTGAAATCTGAGATTGGCTTTCCATCTACAGTTGATTTTACAGTCTTACCATTCAGATCCAATCCTCCCCAGATATTTAGGAATTCACCTAAGGTATAATTTCTTTTTACCGAAGATTCCACATGAATAATACCACTGGCATCGTGAGTATGTAAGGGGGCCATGCCTGCCATTCCTTCATACTTGTCCAAGGAATGATCCTTCCATAGTGATGTTTCTATACCTATTAGTGCAGGAACTGTAAGATGTTTACCATCAACTGTAACGTTTAGATGTGGATGTATATGTAATACCATAGGACTCATGTTCATGTTAGATTGTGCTTTGACTAGTCCCCCAATATACACCGCAATTCCTACGGATATCATAATACCAACACTGACTGTAACTAACCACTTCCTATCCAGTTTAAAATGCTTGTTGTTATCACTATTCTCTTTTTTCAAAATTTTTACCTAATACTAGGGAAGTATGACTCATATTAATCACTAGTCGTTTACAATTGTAAATAATAATTTTTAAATTATTGCTATGATTTAAATGAGTAGTATACAAGAAGGAGCTAAAAAATGGCAATAGATCCAGTATGTAAAATGGAAATAGATGAAAATTCATCGTCTAAATCTATAGTAGAAGGAAAGGAATTTTTCTTCTGTTGTCCACAATGTAAGTTAATATTTGATAAGAACTCATCAAAGTATATCTGAATTTAGAGTTATTTTTTCTGTTGTTGTTGATTTTTTCTTATTACCTCTAAATCTTTTAACCCTTATATAAATTATAAATCCGATTAAACCAATTGTCGCAATAAAGGCTAGCTGACGAAGTATTCCAGTTGGTGATGCTATTGAAAATGGATTTTGTTTTGTATTTGTGAATATATTGTTATTATTATCCTGTTGTTGATATTGCCGCTGTAATTTGGGTGCTGGGATATCTAGCTCAACAGGTATAGGATATAGTAATGATACTAATAATCCATCTCTTTCAAAAGCTGAAGCCCTTATCATTACATTATATATTCCTGGTCTTGGCATACTGGTATATGCCATATTATTATTACTACTTTCAGTTGTATTACCTAGCTTAAGTGCTATTTTCATCTTAGAGAGTGCATGTTCAGTCATGTTAGTAGTTTGGGGAACTGCTGTATATTGTATCCCTCCGATTCCCGAGTCACTCATTCCTACAAGTGATATATCAACATCATTAAGTGATATTGTAACTGGTCTTGATGAGATACCAATATTACTGCTATTACCGATGTCAGCATTATTCCTACCAGTTTGCCGCAACAAATATACATCTATTATTTGAGGTGATAAATTTCGTTTAAGAATTAGTGGGGAAGAAGAGGTCGAAAAGATCCTGTTGTCTTTCGTTATTTGTATTCCTAAAGGAACTGGAAGTGTAGTATCAAGATATGCTATTTTATTTGATGCCCATTCTGTAAACCACATCTTCTTTCCGTCCTGTGATATTGCAGCAAATATAGTTGTAGATAATGGGCCTGTAGGTATGTCATACTCTGTCATTATTCCAGTTTTAAGACTAATTTTTGATATTCTATTTCCACCGTGTTCTGGAAAATATACATTTTGAGATTTATCCATGACTATTTGGCCTGGAAGAGTTGCAGGATAGACTTGGGAAGGCGACGTCCAGTATGATATATAGGATTGCAGAGGGTTTGTATCTATATTACCAGAAGATATGAGTATTCTGCTCGAACCATGATCTGAAAGAACAATTCGTTCTTCACTATTATTCTCGCCTATTTTAGTAGTTGTCATTCTCTCAGTCGTATTCATATTAGTAGAATTATTAGAAGCAGAGTTAGATACAGCAATACCAAACGGAGAAAATATATCTGATCCTTGTTGAAGTGTAAAGTTTGACATTCCACCCAAAGTAGATGAGTTGCTGGATGGAACAAGCATCCATGGTTCGACTCGTAATAGACTGTGAGTATATGACATTGTTACCCACAAAATACCACTTTTATCAAATGTCAAAAATGTGGGGCCAGTATCTTGTCCAGGTGCCACTGCACCAAGAGTAACAGGATACTCTAGAATTTTGCTATTATTATTAGATGATGTAATATCAAGTTTTGCTATTTTGTTTCCAGTAATTTCAGCAAACCATATGCTTTTACTGTCTGGGGACAATGTAATTCCCATGGGCCCAGATTTTGGTGTAGGTATCTCAAACAGTTGTATTTTTCCACTTTTTATATCAAGTTTCCCAATTGAGTTTATTCTAGCGTCTGTAAACCAAATAGCATTCCTTCCCTCGTCATAGGCTAGTTGACCTCCTGCTAGATTTATGATAGCGTTATCAGATCTAGTTTTACCTATTATATTATATTGAGTAAAATTTCTATTCAAAGGATCAAACTTTAATATCTTACTAGTTTGATTCGTTAAATGGTAGAACCACGCATTTCCGTGTGAATCAGTAGTGATACCTTTTAATCCATGTTCTTGTAAAGGAATTTTGAACTCTTTTATAAAATTGCTCTGTTTTTGATAGGTAACCAAGTCTTTTTGTGTAATTATCTGCGCATTACCAATTTGAAAAGGAGAGGCTAGAAATGAGGACAATATATCGTTATTTGGAAGAACAATTGCTAGTAATAAGATCAACGATGATAATAAACACAATGCGGAAATCGAAAATAAAATGAAAGAATCACTGATTCCTGTGATGTCTAATTCTATAGGTTGCAATGCAATTTAATACCTCTTTCCTAGTGGGATATTGACAAATCTCTATGTAATAGGAAATTGTAGCTGCCATCTATCTTTTACTTTGCGGTATCCATCTCTTAAGAGCGAGTGAGCTCATGGTAACTGAAACTGAGCTTGCTGCCATTGCTATGCCTGCAAAAGCAGGGTAGAGTATTCCGGCTGCTGCGATTGGAATCAATATAACATTATACGCGAAAGCATAGATCAAATTTTGCTTTATCTTTGAAACGGTTTTTCTTGCAATTTCAACTGCAGTAACAACATCAAGAAGATTATCTCTAATCAGAATTACCTTGCCGGCTTCAATTGCTACATCAGTTCCAGAACCAATTGCTATTCCTACATCTGAAATAGCTAATGCTGGTGCATCATTAATGCCATCACCGATCATTGCTACTTTTTTAACCTTGGTTTTTTTATTATTGTAGTTTTGTTCTAATTGTTGTGGCTTTTGCTGCGACCATTGTTGCACTTGTTTTACTATATCTACTTTTCCAGATGGAAGGACATTTGCAAAAATTCTTTCCACCCCTATTTCCCGCGCGATTTCCCGCGCAGTATTTTCATTATCACCAGTAAGCATAATCGATTGAATTCCAAGCTTTTTTAATGCGGATATAGCCTCCTTGGCACCACGTTTTGGAGTATCAAGTATTGCTATAACTCCAGCGACACTATTATCAAGTAGAACAACAATTGTTGTCTTTCCTTCTTCCTGTAACCTTTCGATCAATTGATTCAATGACGATGAAAAAGAAATACCTTTTTGTTCTAGTATGTATTCTGGATTACCTATTTTAATTGTAACACCATTATGTTTAGCAACAATTCCACGTCCAGGTATCGCTTCAAAATCTGATATTTCAATATTATTAGTTCTAATTCCTTGATTTTGAGCGTATTTAACAATCGCATTTGCTAGAGGATGTTCAGAATTTCTTTCTACTGCCGCCGCTAAGGCGAGAAATTCTGTATTTTGAATATCTATTACTTCTGTTACTTGAGGTTTTCCCTCTGTTAATGTGCCTGTCTTATCAAATATTGCAACTGAAACTTTTGAAAGTGCTTCCATCGCATCCCCACTTTTAAACAAGATACCATTTGAGGCTCCTTTGCCCATTCCAACCATGATTGCTGTAGGTGTTGCTAAACCAAGGGCACAAGGACATGCTACGACTAAAATTGCGACAGCGGGAATCACAGCCATCGCAATATCCGCAGGTGCATTTTCAGATAATACGAAATGCCAAACAAGAAATGTGGATAGAGCAGCAATCATCACAGCATATGCAAAGTATCCAGCAAATTTATCAACTAGTCTTTGCAAATCAGGTTTCTTACCCATAGCATCTTCTACTAATTTAACCACCTGGGATAGAAAAGAATCTGAACCTACCTTTGTGGCTTTAATTATAAGCAATCCTTCGCGGTTAACTGTGCCTCCTATAACACTATCTCCTATTTTTTTTGATACAGGTAACGATTCCCCTGTAGCCATAGACTCGTCTACTGCGGATGAACCTTGCAACACGATAGAATCAACTGGTATTTTTTCACCAGGTCTAACCACTACTATGTCATCCGATTTGATGAGGTCGATTGGAATATCAACTTCTTCCACTTCTATCATATTGTCATCTTTTTCTTCCTCTTTCATTTTCTTAATCCTGGCAGTCTTTGGCTGAAGCTCAAGCATTTTCTTTATGACTGAACCTGTTTTACCTTTAGTTTTAAGCTCCAGGTATTTGCCCAATATTATGAACGTCACAACAACAGCTGATGCATCATAGTAAATGTTATGCCAATTTGGTGTTGGAAATGTGTTAAATGCACTAAAAATATAAGCTGTAGTAGTTCCAAGAACAACTAGAGTATCCATGTTTGCTGATTTCATTTTTGCAATCCTAAATGCTCCAACATAAAATCTGCTACCCGTTAAAAACTGCACTATAGATGCTGATACAAAAGCCACATAGGCTGCAATATTTGTCCCCGCAAATGGGACAAACTTGAATACCTCCGGATAACTAAATAAAATAACCGGAATTGTAAATATAACACCTATAACAAACAAATACTTTAGCTTTTTTGCTTCAATATTTTGTGTTGTTGCAGATAGGCTTTCACTCAATACGTCATAACCAAATTCGTTTATTTTCCTTCTAATGTCGGAAAGTGAAAGTAATGCAGGATTATATTCAATGTTTGCTTGACAAATGCCATAATTGACTGAAGCAGATCTAACTCCTTGAATAGACATTAGGTTTGATTCTAAACTTTCTGCATCAGACGAATCTGACATTTCTCCAATCTTTAGTATTACTTTTTCATAAATTACCTTATATCCAACATCTTCAATTGCCTTTTCAATAGATTCCATCTTTACTATAGACGGGTCATATTCCAGAAATGCTTTTTCGCTAGCCAGATTGACATCTACCTTCTTTATGCCAGAAGATAAATCTGAAACGTAGCTCTGAATTGCAGTTACACAACCAGCACAATGCATCCCTCCTATTTTTATTGCAGTTCTTTTAGTATCAATAAGATTATTTTGGCTATTACCAGTTTGTTCGATAGCATTCTCATCTTCTCCCTTTACCGCTGCTATCGAATCTGCATCTTTCATTCTCTCATATATAAATTACGCTTACAGATATTTAAGAACATGATTTTACATTTGTAAAATGTAATTTTAGGAAAATGTGAGCATAAGCAACTTCTTTGCGCAATACCGTGAACAACTAAAAGCTTGATTGAGAGTAACCAATTAGATTCTTAGAAAAAATAATGATCTCTATTTTATAACTAAATTGATCTGTTCTTTATATCTCAAGAGAATATTTCTATAATCCAATACAGGCTTTCCATCAACAGTTGCTTTCACAGTTTTACCTTTGAGATTCAGTCCACCCCAAATATCTAAAAATTGTCCTAGAGTATAAGATCTGTTTGTATTAGATTCCACATGAATAATACCACTGGCCATTCCCTACATACCATCGTAATTATCGATGGTGTGATCTTTCCACAACGACTTACCAATTCCTATATTTTGTGGAATAATAACTGGGTTACCGTCAGACTTAACATTAAGACGTGGATGAATGTGTAATACCATTTTACTCCCTGGCATTGCACTACCTTGAGATTCTGTGACAAAAACAACTCCGAATGCTATACCTACTACGGCTATAATAAGAATGTAAATCTTAGCATATCGACTCCTTTTTTCGACGAGCAACTGTAAAAGAACTATCATCAGACTTCCTCTCGTTTACTACTTCTCTAGTAAGTTACAAGATAACTTATATTAATACCTGGTAGTTTACAATTGTAAAAGTTTTTAACCATACTAATAT
>DATBGR010000506.1:0-3887 GCA_036557905.1 Nitrososphaeraceae archaeon
ATGTAACATTATTGCCATATGTCTTAAGAAGTGACTCGATTTCCTCATCATGAAGAAAATTAACTTCTAATCCTAATTGAAACTCCTTTAAAATCTTGCTCATGTCTAGATGCAAAGTGTTAAGAAATTTCAGGCCATAAAAAATTACCGAGGAAGTTGTTTTAGGGATAAGATAAGAAGCATAATACATCTCTTCAACAACCAGGGCGCCTGAGTCCGAAAGTAGATGAACTAACAGGTCGATCATCTGCTTTGTCAAACGCATGCTCTCTGCTCTGGTTTTTCCTATCAGGTGATGTAGTACAGAGTCTATATGAATTAGATCAAATTTAACATCTGGTTGTAGTGGAAGATTAAATCCGTCAGCTACAAACAATCCAGTACCATATTCATTGAGATTATTTTGTGCCATGTCCACCATCACGTAAGATAAATCCGTTCCTACAAAATCTGCATGGATTCCAGCTCCAATCATGCCCTTTATAAAACTGCCGTCGCCACATCCTAAATCTAGTATTCTTAGGCTGTTGTTTGATCTAATCCTTTTTAAATGATTAACTAGTGGAATATAGAAACTAGGATCTTTATGATACGCGTGATTATGTGCATGTTTATCGAAATATGATTTAACGTCTGTCAATATACGTAATGATATAGAGTTAGACATGGATGTATTTCTTTCGCTGTCAGATCACACCTATAGTTGATAATATTTGTACCTATACGCACAAATGACTTTATAGTCTGCAAATATGGTTTGCCAAGTCTGCTATCAGAAGTGTATTCATTTAGAAATCCAAAATATGAATATGAATCTGTTACCAGTGAAATACTACTATAAGGCTGTTGGAAGAGTACTTCTATTAGTAATATATTAGAATCTCAAACCTGACTTTTGTGTATACTGATAGTTTATTTGTATATTATGTATGATGGAGTAAAATAATAACATTCTAAATTGGGCACACAATATCACTTTAGTATAGAGATAACCAAATCTTTAATGATTGTAGAAGTCCTACCCTCTCCAAATATAGATCTATTTTGGAGGCGTGCATCAGTTAAAGGCGTCCACTCTTCTGCAGCTTTGACAATCTTAATCGTATCGGTGTCAGTAAGTATATTCCAGCCCTCATTTACTGTTTCTATCCATTCAGTGTTTTTCCTAATTGTTACACACGGAACAGCCAACAAATATGCTTCCTTTTGCGCACCACCAGAATCGGTTATAACCTTTCGGGCTCTTTTTATTAAATTTATAAAGTCGAGGTAGCCCACAGGATCAATTAACTTGACATTTTTGCATGCTTCCAGCCTGGCATACAAATTCTTATGTTTAAGTAAATTGGCGGTCCTTGGATGGATAGGGAATACGATCGTCGTCGCTTCGTCCACATCTGATTTTCCCAGTGTAGATGAGAGAATTTCGAAGGCACGAATCACTGAAATTAAGCTGTCCTCGGCGCTGGTGTTTTCACTTCTGTGCATTGTGAAGAGAATATATGACTTAGGTTTCAATTTCAAATCATTTAGGATAGAAGATCTCGTTTCCGAAAGTAGAGCTGCTTCTTTTACTATTTCCACTGCAATATCCCCAGTGTTAAATATTCTTCCAAAAACATGTTCTCTTTCCAAATTCTTAACAGCAGTGTCAGTTGGGGCGAATAGATAGTCGCTAATATGATCGGTAAGAACTCTATTAATTTCTTCAGGCATACGCCTATCGAAACTCCTCAGTCCAGATTCAATATGAGCGACCTTTATCCTCGAATTCTTGGCAGCAAGTGCACCTGCAAAGGTAGAGTTTGTATCTCCGTATACTAAAACCAAATCAATGTTACTATTTCCTAAAAACACTGATTCAATTCTCTTTATCATCTCTCCAATCTGAAAACCTGCTGTTCCAGACCCCACATCCAGATCAAAATCTGGATCTGGTATCCCAAATTCTTTAAAAAATATTTTTGACAAATTGTAATCGTAATGCTGGCCTGTGTGGATTATAGTATGTGTTATACTGTTATCTGAGGAAACATTATTTAAGGCCCTATGAATGGGTGCTAGTTTAACAAAATTTGGCCGGGCTCCTACCACGGATACGATTTTTTTCATAGTAATCCCTTATGGTAATTCACTAATATAGCATAGCGCAAATAAGACTAATTTGAACTTTAATAAATATAAACCTGATTTGTGCCATAGCGGATACACCATTGTAGTTCGTATTAATCCCATCTATTTTCATAAAGGAACCTGAAGGATTAAATGTGAAAAAACCATAAATTCATGGTGTCTAAATCAACTTGCTATAATAGAGAATTGGTAACTTACATATCATGCAAGGTAACCTAATAGACGCAGGAGATCAAATTTCCTTGATCCTTCCTTTGAGTAAGGCTGTTATAGTATAAAGAATTGCGCCAGTAGCCAAGAGTACTATCCCAACTATCGCTGTACCGACAGATACTAATATCAAATTAGTGGAAATATACCTGGTTGTAGAGAACAGCTCCAATGCCTTGCTTGTAAAGACGGCTGCAATCACTAGCAACACAATTCCTGGAAGACCGTAGAATGCCAATGGATGACGTAAGGAAATAAATTGCATAAGCGAGTATAATACTCCTATACCATGAGTAATTGGATTATGGGTCGATGGCCTTTCCACATCATAGTTAACAGTTATCGGTACTTCTGTAATTTGAAGTGACTTCTCTTTTGCGCGCAGTAATATTTCAGTCGATACCGCCATCCCTTCTTCATAAAGATTAATTTTCATAAGTGCAGTCTTGCTGTATGCTCTAAACCCACTTTGTGCATCTGTGAGATTACCGTATGACGCTACTTGAGCAAGCCTTGTTATCGTCTTGATTCCGAAACTTCGGTAAGCTGGAATCCTATCTTTCTCGTGCAATGTTAGAAACCTTGAACCTATAACAATATCGATGCCCTGTTCCGTCAGAGGTGATATAAGATCAGGTATTTTGTCTGGATCATGTTGGCCGTCTGAGTCTATAGTTACCATAACATCAGCATCCTTTTCTCTCGCAGTTCGAAAAAGTGTGCTGATAGCTGAACCATATCCCCTGTTTGAAGAATGTCTTATAACAGTAGCACCGCTTTTATTTGCCACTTCGCTTGTATTGTCCGAAGAGCCGTCATCGCAAACTATAACTTCGGTAGCATATTTCTGAGTTTTCTTTATTATGTCTGCAATATTTTTAGATTCATTAAAAGCTGGAATACAGATAATTATTCTAGGATTGGTTGAATAAGCTACCTTTTTTTGCTTTTCCATATCAAATTCCAAAGTTAACTAATGTTCTAGAAGTAATGTCAAGTATAAATGCATTTCGTATTTTGGGAATTATTAAGATTATTACCATAAAACTAGCTTATCATTGTTCTTAAACTTAAATGTGTGCAATATTGATAAGTTTTCCCTTATCATAGGGTATATAAATATTTATGTCTGTGTGAAGACGAAATGTTTAGAGTTTACCAGATAATGAAGGAATTCACGAATTGATATCCAATTATGATGTAAAAAAGGATACTAGAGACCTACATATTGCTGTAATAGGAGTTGGAGGTTGGGGTAAAAATCACGCAAGAGTGCTGCATGATATGGGTGTTCTTTCTGCAATTTGTGACGCAGATTCAGGAAGAACAAAAAAAATAGCAGATCTTTATAAAACCAATGCTTATCTATCTATTGAAGAGCTACTTCAGAAGGAACGTTCCTTGGATGCATGCATAGTGTGTACACCTACAAAAACACACTCTATTGTTGCAAAAAAAGTAATAGAAAGCGGTATTAATATTTTTGTCGAAAAACCCTTGTCCTTTTCAACAATAGAGTGCGAAGAGATGGTCACAGCTGCGCA
>DATBGR010000507.1:0-6716 GCA_036557905.1 Nitrososphaeraceae archaeon
TGGTATTCTTTTAACGTGAAATACGATCTGTTCAGATCTAATACTAAAGGCCATACGACCCTCTCCCAAACCATTCTCCTGTTTTCTGTGGAGGCTGCATGTTTTCCCTTGCCTTTGTCTCCACGACCCGATGCGGGTTCGATATTGATCAATCTCTTTGGCTAAGCCCTTTCAATAAATCCATTTGAGGAACATTTAAACGCGGTGTTATGGAACCAACTTGACATCAGTCCATCTGATTGTAAAGATAATAGTATAATTGATTTCTATAGAGTAATGCCACAGACGAATACTTTGTATATATCCAATCGTGTCAATTTTCTTGAAATTGATCTCTAATCAACTTTGTCCAGAATGTAATGCTTCTATTCACGAAATAGAATTCTGACGAGCTATATTGTCATGCCGCAAGTTCATTTAAAAATATGAATATGAAACTCAAACCATTTTATCGTTATCATGTCTGCTTTAGGAAGATCCCCGAGAATATTCCTAATTCATAAACGCAGTACCAAAAGGAAATATAAAAATTCATCTTAACTGAAGGATTTTCTGCTATTGCCTAATTCAGCTCTAATCCTTAGTCGCCTTCGATAGAAGAAGTACGTTAGAGCAGTGACCAGAGCAATTGATAGGACTATCCATACTGACTGAGTAAGAGGTGATGCTCCAGAAGATGGAAACAGGGCGCACTTATACTCGTTATAAGCGCAACCTAACATGAAAAATAATCCGTTCCATGACGAGTGTGCAAGTATCGCAAACCATCCTTTTCCACTTATCCACGTTCTCAAACTATAAAAAAAAGAAGGCATCACGAAGAGCCAGTTTGAGTATGAGAGGCTTGCTGCATCGAGAGATTTAGTATTGAGGATATGAAGCATCACCCAAGTAATACCAGAGACTATTACAACAACAACATTTCCCGTGGCATAGTAAGGAATCCCGAAGAAGACCGATTCTTCAATAGGACCAGCACCTAAAACAGGCACTAGATATCTGGGAATGCTTGAGGGATTGTGATCATTCATTGAAAGCTGAACTGCAACGGATCCGCCTAGCATTAGTAACAATCCAATTGCATGATAAAACAGAACCATTAGAACAAGATGAACTAGCGACGTGTTACGATAAGGGGAGATCCACCGCTTTGGATTAGCATCGGATCTCAAATCCGTCAATTCCTTGAAAAATGACATGCCTAATTCAACAGAATGTATAAATCTCCTCAATATAACCATAAGGATTTCCAATAGGCATTTCTATATTAAAGCCTCAGAAATTCTGCTATAGGATGGATGTAAGCCACATACTACTGTACTTGCTATCGTTCCCCTCAACCACATCCTGAAATTTCTTAGTGAGTCTTGTCGTAAATTCCCCAACTTTGCCCTCTCCAATCATTCTATGGTCGATTTCGGTCACTGGCTTTATTCCGGCGGCAGTACCAGATAAAAAGATTTCATCAGCCAAATAGAGATCCTCCCTACCGAAATCTGAGATTGAGGACTCTAATCCAATCTCTCTTGCTAAAGTTAGAATACTGTCCCTCGTGATACCTCGCAAAGCTCCTGCTGTGAGTGGAGGGGTTATCAGACAATCATCTTTTACGATGAAAACATTTTCTGCAGTAGCTTCCGCTACTTTGCCATAGGAGTTCAATAAAATGGCCTCATCATATCCCTGATTTATTGCCTCAATTCTCGCCAAAACTGAGTTCGCATAGTTTGCGGTTGCTTTTGCCAGGATGGGAAGAGATCTGCTGTCAATCCGTGTCCAAGATGACACGATTGCCCGAATGCCCCCAGCTTGATTGACATAGGTTGGTTCATCCCATATCCAGGCAGCGACTGCCATACAAACTTTGTTTGGGAGTGGATTCACACCCATTTTCCCATAGCCATAATATATAATAGGACGAACATAGTAATTTTCGGAACCATTTATCTTTACGGTCTCGAGCACAGCTTTCCTAATTTGTTCTGCAGAGTACTTTAAATTCATGGAATAGATCTTGCAGCTGTCTACCAATCTTTGTATATGATCGTCTAGTCTGAAAATAGCTAGATCTTGGGGGGCATTATAGCAACGAATACCTTCAAAAACTGCAGTACCATAATGTAAACTATGAGTTAGTATATGAATTTTCGCGTCATCCCAATCTACAATAGTGCCATCCATCCAAATTTTTCTTGTCATTGATTAACCCCGTCAAGTATTTGCTTTCTATGCTCATGAATGGCTTTCACAGTATCCCCTACTGTAGTATTTCTATCCTCGACGATTATTAATATTCTAGATGTCTCTTCTTGTGCATCAAGATTTAATATATTTATATTGTGATCTCCTACGGTTCTACTAACTGTAGAAACGATTCCCGGAATTTTCCACATCTTATCTCCAATAAGTGTCACTGCCCCTCTTTCATAAATAATCTGAGTGTTAGAATCGTACGCCTTTATGTAACGTTCATGTCTTCTAAGGTAGTCTGCATCTAGGAATAACAATCGCGTAATCTCCACTTCATCTCGTACATAAGGGGACAGCTTTATGAAATCATGGTATAGTTTTTCTTTTTCGAGTGACGCTATTAAATGATTAGCTGAATCGCTGACCATTCTAACAATAGCGCAGTTCTTTTTGCCAGTTATGATTTTCACAAAATTCTCATGATCCGTAACAGGAACTTCTTTACGAATTGTAGTCCTTTTTGCCGGATCATTTAGATTAGTAATTACGACTGGGATATCGAGTTTGTTATCATTAATCTCTTTAATAGCAACGGGATCAAGGATTTTCATCCCAAACATACCCGCTAACCTCGCTTCATTATAAGAAAGATATTTCACAAACTCAAGGTTGTCAAAGACTATTTTTGGATCGGCACTAAGTACTGCACTATCTTTGGCAAAATCCATGCTCACATCATATTTAGACTGCAAGAGTATCGCCAAATCTGCTGCAGTCCTATCGGAGCCGCCTCGCTCATATGTGGTTTCCAATCCATCAATAGTCTTGCCGATAAAACCTCCTACGGAAACGACATCGTTTCGCTCAATCAATTCAACAAGACGATTTAAGTGACATTTAGATTCTTCCAGTATGAAGTTGGCTGCCTCAAAATTGTCGTCAGTAATAATTGGCCAATCATCTATATCCACATGACTAGATTTAATCCCATGCGACCTCATTACGAAATCCATCAAGTAGGACGTTGTAATTTCTCCCGCATATGCCAAAGTTCTTGATCGTATCAAATCGACAAATCTCCTATTTTCTGCGGCCTGCTTCAACGAGATTATAATTCTATTATTAAATTTGTCAAAATGTGTCAGGAACTCATCATAAAGACTATTATTGAGATATTTTTTAGCGATTTTCTGATATACCTGCGAAACAGATTCGAGATCTAATGGAGCAGAAGCTGCGTAACTCCGTCCAATATTAATAGATACATCAGTCATAGAGCTAATCCTATCTGCATATATAGTGAGAGGAGCTGAGAAAACAGCTACCACTTTGGATTTTTCACAAATTTGCTTGATTCTGCCGATGGTTTGACCTATGCCTGCACCATCTACTCCAAGGACGCTACCGCCAAATTTCGCAATTACAACTGGAACCAACGAAACTGATCGGGTTTTGAGTACGAAAAAGGACAATATATTTGCTATACTAGGGCTAGAAACTAAAGCTTAGTAGAAAAGGTGTCACCCAATCTGTTGTAATATTTGTGGAAAAATAGTCCAGGGATGGCAGTTGCTAATTCTGATTTTTCACAACTCATGATTTTTCAATTATAACTATTTCTGAAATTTTTAGGTTCGTACACTGAAGATTATACTTTCTGGACAAAAAAACTTTTTGCATATCACAGAGGCTAAGCGGAATATAATGCGTATTTGTAAATGTGTAAATTGACAAACCTTTATGTCATTCCAAGACATAACAAGAATTTTTGAATCAATGAAATAAACATTCATCGGTTGCGTTTGGTATTCAGTCATATCGTATGAAAAATCTTAAGTGGGAAGAAATTGACGATCCTTATAAAAATAATTTTCTTGTTCTCATTCATACCATGAAATTTCACAACTTCTTGCTTTTTGTATAGTAGGATGGTTTCATTTCGCGAATGATGAATACATATTTAATAATGCTTAAGGTAGATTTTGTACGTCATGAAGACGTTGAAAGATTTGATGAAAGGTAATATAGTTGGGTGCGGATCGGACTATATTGTAGTAGAAAAAGCAAGAAAAAGGTTTTTTGTACAAGTTGCTAAATTTAAAATACACGAGTTGAGGAACTCTGTCACTCCGTACTGGTCTGATTTTTAACCTTAGAATGTTATATGTTGTTTATAAAAAGTTAAATTAAGTTGGCTAACTACAAAATTCGATTGAAACAGCGAATAGGTACAGAAGTTACTACTCAAATTAAGAGGACTCAAAGTGGGGCTTTACCTAATAATGGTAAAGTACGTTATGATAGAAAGGCTGAATCCGAGTTTTTCGTTGACAATTCAGCATTGGCGGGCTTTACTGGCGAGCGCATCTTATACATGGCAGTTAGGGAATTAATAGAAAATGCTCTTGATTCTTGCGAGGTAAACCACATATTGCCATGTATTTCCTTATCTTTAAAAATCTATGATTCATTGAATGACATGTGGATTATTACATGTGAAGATAATGGAGTTGGCATTCCTGCAGACAAGGTGCCAGTTGCGGTATGCTCCTTTTTAACTTCGGGCAAATATGTTGAAAAGCAGCAACGCGGTCTATTTGGGGTCGGGCTGAAAATGATCGCGGCATTTTCTACTAAGGATACGGATCACCCCCTTAAAGTCTGGACGAAGACCCTTGAAGGAACAGACGAGTTCTATTTTGAACTCAGAACAGATATTGGTACTAATAAGCCGATTGTTTTGTCAAAGGACAATAACAGCTATGGAAATTCATTTAATTCTAAATCAGGTTTCAAGATCGAGGCAGTGCTGCGTGCTAGACTTTCTCCGATCACAAAAAGCAAAATTTATGATTACATTAGTCAAACTAGTATAGTCAATCCCTATGCTATTATAACCTTTTCTACAGACGAAGGCAGTGTGGTGTTCGAACGACGTACTGATAGTATGCCTGAACCTTCGAGGGAGGTATTACCACATCCTTCAGACATGGATCTTAAAACATTAAAAAGGGCTATTCTTAACTTTACTAACCAAAAGACTACGATCCTAGGAATATTGTGTAATTCATTCCAAAAAATGTCAAACGAAAAAGCAAAGGAGATTCTATCCAGGGCTGGAGTAGAACTGAAAAATGCAACAAAGTATGACGAGCATGAATTGATAAAAATAGTAAACGCTTGTAGACAAACAAAATTCCAATCTCCAAATACAGATCACTTGAGTCCAGTAGGTGAACAGATATTGACTGCTGGTATGATGGAGGAATACTCTATCGTAACAAGAAAAGAGAACATTAGCTTCAATGAAAATCTGAATCCTCAACTATCAGTCAGGGTGCTAAAACCTGCACTTACGGCATATTCTTCGAAAACTTGCTTGATAAACAATCGAGCAACAATAGTTGAATGTGGTATTGCATATGGAGGAAATATAAATTCTTTCAGGCTTTACAGATTTGCAAATAAAATACCACTATTATATGATGAGGGTTCTGACGTAGCTCGTGAGGTAGTATCGGAAGTAGAAATTAATAAGATGGGCATAACCAAGAAGGATGTTAAGGAACAATTCTTCAATCCAGATGTAAAATCCGATCGAGCTATTGATCTGCTCCCAATCCATATTTTCTTTCACATTTGTTCCACAAAAATTCCATACAAGACCGCAGGCAAAGAAAGTATTGCATCAGAAGGAAGCCTAAAAAAATACATGAGATTCTGTTTGACTGATCTGTATAGAAAAGTGAGTGCACAAATACGCAAAGAAATTAGGATTAAGGAAGCTGAAAACAGGCTACGACTATACAAGCATTATGTCCCACTAATAGTTGATGCGATTTCAGAGTCAATCAATATAGACTCAAAAAAACTTTCTGATGCGTTCATAAAATTGGTGGAAACTAGGGTCGGAGAGATAGATATGGTACAATCCAACAACAAACATAGGGTTAAATTAACTAATGAATCAGAAGGCGGGCAAGGAAAGACGGATTCAGAAAAAAACTTGGTCAATCGCCTCAAACTAACCGATTCCAGGGTTTCCAAGCAGATAGAGAGGAAGATACGGAGAGTGAAGAAACGATGATTACATATCGCTTAGAATCGGAAATAGTATACAATTTAAGTAAAGTACTATTCAGGAGTCATACACCTAAATATGCCTACTAGAGATAAACGACATCAGGAAGTAATTAAGAAGATCAAATTAATGATGTCTGATATAAGTAGGAATGTCATTTCTGATAAAATCCTGCCTGTCTTAGACATTGCAAAAGTCGGATATGATAATACAAATTGGTCTGATGAGAAAAGGATGCTTACCATTGGTAATAAAACTGTACAGATTAGCCCAGAAAACACTAAGAAGATTCCAACCTTCTCACAATACATCGTCATGGCAAACGCAGTAAGGAAACTTCTAGATGAAGAGATGGAGAGTACTATTAGAGGAATGTACTACGCTACTCTTAGCACAGTCGGAGATGAAAGAAATAGGCAAAAATTCTGGACAAGCCAAGATGCGT
>DATBGR010000508.1:0-5538 GCA_036557905.1 Nitrososphaeraceae archaeon
GATGTGATATCCTTGTTCCAGAGTTTAACTGACGATAGATTGTATAAGGATCTTTATCATGTGAGAAAGGCACTAGAGCAAAATAATCCAGATGCAAAGCAGGATAACCAAATATCTGACACAACCAGGAAAAATCTTACCGTATCTAAAGTCGATTCCTCCCACAAACGTAAGGATTACTCACAAGTACCTGCAACCGCTCCCAAAGAATTTGTGTGTCAACTATGCGGCAAAACATTTCAGACGAGAGATGACTTGGTCCACCATCAACAATTTGAATCTAAGAAGGCTTGACTGTTGATCATGACCTAACTTGTAGCACAAGTCTATAGTTTGACAAAAAATCCTCCAACATCATAAATTTCAAGCATATCATATCGAATTTTTGCGGCAAATTAACTATTAAATAATTTGCAAGTACTATCAATATTAGTGATTAGAAATTGAGTATAGCACCAGATGACTGGTTTAACAGGTTCTTTGGACGGAGAGCCGGAGGCGCCAATTACTTTGATAACATGTTCAGAGGATTCGATGAAATGAGAAGAGAAATGGAAAGAGACTTTGAAGAATCGTTTAAAGATATAGAGACTAAAGCACCAAAGGACTTGATAAGAGAATACGAAACTCCAGAAGGTGGTAAGGTTAGAGAAGTAGGGCCTCTAGTGTATGGATATTCAATGACAATTGGACCTGATGGCAAACCCAGAGTAAAGGAATTTGGGAATGTTAAATCGCCAATGGCTAAAGGGCGTGGCTTCTCTAAACCCATGATCTCATCTGAAAGAGAACCTCTGTCTGATGTATCCGTAACTGACAAGGAAGTAAAAGTCATAGTAGAAATGCCTGGCGTTCCTAAAGATAAGATCAAAGTAAAGGCCTATCAGGATGAGGTAGAAATAATAAGTGAAGATCCTCAACGAAGATATCATGAAACTGTTGACATCCCACCTGAAGCCGATATTGAAACAGTTAGATCGTCATACAACAATGGGATACTTGAATTGATTTTCAAAAAGAAGCAAGGGAAAGCATCAAGGGGAAAAGAAATCAGAATCGAGTAAAGCCATCTCCTTAGTAGAGGGCACAACATAACTTCCGGACCAATTTATGGTTACTATGTCAGAATAGGAGCAGGATGATGACTAGTTCATCTTTGAAGTGCGGAGGTCACAATATCTTTCAAGGATTGTGGCACCTTTCAATTCCAAACCTGGTTCTTCAGCCATCGGTGGAATGAGCCGCGGATCTTGAGATATATCTGACTCGACTTGCCCTGATTTAACTTCAGATACTACGTAAAAGGCTGTCCCTTAATTCTTGTCATTAACTTAGTCTTTAGTCAAAGAAAGGCGCACAACCCTCTTGAAATTTACTGAAATATGATCAGCTTATTCGATGAAAAGCCAAAAGCTAGATATGCTTGTAAGGCCTACTTTACCTTTGCCAGTATCATGTTTTTAAGAACTGCATTTTCTAGTAGCGAGTCGACTAATTGATTCAGCTGAGAATGAGGCAAGCTAGGCGGATTCTGCAATGAGTCAATGGCCTTTAGCCTCCAGTAATTATCAAGAGCTACTCCCAAAGTGTTTTGTAATTCATAGACCACCTTGCCAAGGGTAGTGAGATAGTATCTCCCATTTCTTCTTGAAATCAATCCGTGTCTGATTAATCGCTCTATTTTTGAGTAAAATTGCTTGCGTGTTAAATCTAGTGTACTGATAAGAATATCACTTTTACCTGCATTCAAGGCGATTGTGTTAAACATTGTCAATGCTTTGTCGTCTGCGATTGCATCCAAGACTTCAGAAATAATCGGAGACTTGACAACTTGTTCGGCACTTGGTGGCTGCTCTAATCCTGGGTTTTGTTGTATGGTTATGGCTGATGACATTTTATTTTAATCGTTCTGAATGGTCTCAGCCATATAAGCGTTATAATATTGGGTCAACCACGCAATACCAGCCTTGTAAAGGCATTATGCGAAGAATTTATTAACAGGATATTCTTATCGTAGATTTAGCAAGTCATGCCTGCTTCTTCTGTCAGCTCCATTACACGCATGAATTCGTCTATAACCGATCTCTTCACAATACTATACGATCTATCACCATTGGATTTAGAGCTCTTGAAGGTGCTCATAGCCCAGAACAAAGCAATTGCCCTTGAAACATTGGCCAGGGAAGTAAATAGAGATAAAACCACTGTCTTTAGATCACTTCAAAAAATGGTCAACTTAAGAATATGTGAAAAAGAAACAGAATCCCAAAAAGGAGGAGGATGGTTTCATGTCTACAAGGTGATTGATGTGACCGCATTCAAAATGGAAACAGAAAAAAGAGTAGAAGAAATTAAGGATAGCTTTGATAGGTTATTGAAGCGATTTGAATCTGAACTTGATCAGACCATATCTTCAGCTTATGAATAGTTTCAAGTTGTACTAATTTTCAGTGTTCATAGGAGATCGCTTGTTCAGTTAGATATTGGAGCGAGGAACAAACATTTCATGGTCTATAGGATTGCCGTGCGTCCAGAATTAACCACCAGCGGCGTTTTCCTCGATATATATATTCTAACGCCCATATTGCAACAAATACAAACAATATCTTTTTTTTGATAAAGATTTCACATTTGCCGCAGTATCTTGCCCCTTGCTTAGACGATCCGTTACCAAAGCCAATTTATAAACAGAATCTATTACAAGTCATAGGTCTAAATTAATTTAAGAATGAACTAAAAACGGTCAGCTCTATTAGAGGGATGGAGGAAGAGTTTTAGTATACTATATTATGTATACAGAATTTATGAGTGAAGTAGCATCAAATCAAGAGTACAAGACTAAAAGAAAGCAAAGAGAAAACATCCAAACATTCGGGCACGATTATCAGAGCGACCGCGGATGCGAACTGTAAGCCGCAGTTGAGTATTTGGAAATTTACCAAGGGCGACTTAGTCGCTATGGTAATTGGTGGAGTATTTGGTGCTTTCTTTTCAGTTACCGTAATAAGATTACTAGGGCTATAGCAATCATTTCAATTTCTTGGGCAACTTCTGATTTGACTTCTGATTTGACTGCACTACCGTTATCATAAAATCGTTTAATATTTTCATGCCCTTAATATTACTGGGGTAGTGGAAGAAAGAAAATGAGTGGAGATATTCAAGAAGACGAGAAGAAGATATTCAAAAGTGTCGATGAGATCATAAAGACGATGGAAGAGAATCATGACAAGTTTTCCAAGTTCATAAGACTGTTTCAAGAAAGGGCAGATGAGAATGCGATAAAAATCTGGTACGAATGCTTTAGAGAAGCGTATGGGACTAAGCAAAATAACGACTAAATCCGAAGGCCTTTTCCGCTCGATCCGTTTTGTGCAGCGATTCTAAATGAGGGAAGGCCAACCCATTCGCATTGCTCGTCGTCAATCATGATTTAAGGAAGGCGAGGATATATCAAATGGCGAGAAGGAGTCGATTCTTTACTCCGAGAAAGAAACTCAGGTGCAGTCCCATATAGCTTGATTTGAAGATTGTTGGATCTTGTCGCTAGTACATGAGAGTCGACAAAAATAAAATGAAAAATACGAATGGTATATACTAGCCCAACAGAGGCTAAAGGCCGTATCAAACTTTGAAGCTATGAGATATGATATTTCTTGATTGTGGAATTCTCAACGAAATTGTTTAGCAGGGTACTGAGAAAAATGATATAGAAAATTATATCCGAATTATTTTTTTAGGAAACATTATTCTATTACTTTTGAATTTGAGTGAGTCACTATTATCCCTCATCCCAGTGATCCAAATAACCTTAGTCTCGCTTGGCATTATTTTCATATTGATGTTTTTTCTGTCTAACGTAGCGCTGGGGGACTCGGTCATTGCCACGATACCAGTATCTGGCCCTCCATTTTGGGCAACATACGTGCCTGATAACGGTAAAATCTATGTAACACAATCAAACTCGGCCCTCATATCAGTAATTGACGGAGCAACAAATACAGTGGTTAACACGATATCAATTTCTTACCCGTTTACCTCAGCATTTAGCACGGTAGATCACATGTTGTATGTAATTAGTTACTGGGCGGGGACCATCATTAAAATCGATCCTTCTAGTGATGCGATAGTGGATACCATATCGCTTGGTCAGATCAGTGGCACATGTGTTTGTCCATCCTTCATAGCTGTCAATTCGGTCAATGGCTTGCTTTATATCGGAGGGTATGACTATTCTGGATCAGTACCGCAGATTTCCATCTTTGTGGTCAATCCATCTACCAATTCTGTGGTTACTAAAATTAACGTTAACTTTCCGGTAAGTGGGTTAGCTTATAATCCTTATAATAATATGTTGTACGCTTCATTAGCCCAAAATGATCCGCTTGACTCAGTTGCAGTAATCGATACTTCTACTAATACTGTAATAAGTAACATAGGTGTAGATCCAGCCCCGTTTGGAGTTACAGTAAACCCCACTAATGGAATGGTCTATGTGGCCAGTGAACACGCTGCAGTAACTGCTATTACTGCCGCAAATACTGTGGCTGCCACTGTAGTCCCTCCTACTGTCTCATCGGACATTCTTCATCCACACCCAATAAGATTCAACCCTGATAACGGAAAAGTGTATGTTGGAGGATTAACCGGTGGACTGACAGATTATGTCTTTGCTATAGAGAGCTCTACTAATACCATAAACTCCGATCCCTTGTTACCAGTTGGTAGAGGCGCTCATGAGATCGCCTATGATTCTCAGAATGGGAATTTATATCTGCCAAACTGGGGATCAGACGACGTTTCAGTAATATCTACGGATCGTCCCACTCCACAGTCCTCTTCAATCTGCTCAGAAGATAATGTGAAGCACTGGGACAAAATTGTATTTGATATAACTGATCCTAATATTGCTAAAAAACTCAACCTTACTGCAAACACTGAATTGGATATCAAGGTTTTAGACGATCCTAAAAAAGTTGCCGATATAAAGCAAAAGGTATTAGATTTTCTGAAAGTTCCTAACGAGAATAAAAGTTCGATACAGATACTCGACGTAGAATATGCTGTAATTTGTGAAATGAGTGCACCTATAGAGGACTTGTTGGTATTCTCCCCTGCCGCATTCCAATCTAATTCTCAGTTCGACACGACAGCAGAGGGGAAACTTCAGATTACTGTTAGGTTCAATAAGGCTGTAGATAAATCAACAGTAATGCCACAGCAAAACCTAATTTTGAACATGGAACGTGATAATAATGCAGCAGTAACGGTCGACTGGAACCCATTGAATACTCAAGCTATTATAACTACCGTGCAAAACCAAAGTGCATTATGCAATTACGATCCTGATTGCTATTTTAGACTAACTCTGGACGGAACTGCTGCTGGCGTTATTAAGGCCGAAGATGGGGGTTTACTGAATGGAGGAACTCTGGATTATTGGACAGGATTTACCATTGTAGGATAACATCCAGAGTTAGAGTCTGACATATATCTTGTGTTTAAGTTTAGACTCTTTATAAATAGACTGCCTACGTA
>DATBGR010000509.1:0-3902 GCA_036557905.1 Nitrososphaeraceae archaeon
AATTGCTCTCCTACCCATCTTTGTTACTATCTTTGTCGCAAGTTTTTTGTTAGCTCAAAATCTTGTAGCTGATTACGTAGTCAACGCTGCTACGGGCAAGCCATCGAAAATGTCCCTCAAGATCGAGGACTTGAAAATAAACAAGGGTCCTACGGGTGCCATAGACGTTACGGGTAAAGTAAGAAATAATTCCACGAAAAATGTGCAAGATATAAAATTGACAGCATCGTATTATGATGATACCAATTCCTTACTTGGAAAAACTGTAAAATTCCTTAGTAATCCCTCAGAAAACGTTAAGCCGAATGGAGTAAAAGACTTTAATTTTGTGGAAACGGTCACTTTTGCTCGTATAGCTCATTCGACTGTCAACGCTACGGCTAACGAAGCTAAGTGAGATCTTTATTTCTATTTTTTATTGCATCACTACTGTTGAGTGCCTCAATCATACGGCGATCGCTGGAAATCAGCATTATCGTCTATTCCTAGCTAAACTTGCTTTTTGATACATGATATAATTAGAGTATAATTTGATTTATTCAAATTTTGAAACAGTCCGAACTGAAGCTGTTTTCTTTTTTGAATAATGGCGCCGCAACCTGAAAGAATATTGACTGCTGAAATTTGCTATAAAGTGGTCTTTTGAGACTCTCTTATTTATCACTCCGATATAGTTTGTGACACAAATCAAAACGTTAACCTTTAGGAATATTCCATTGGGATCGAGCTATTTACAAGTGCTTCAGCGGGGTCAAAGTGCCAATCGATCTTTAACCAGATTTTTACAGCAAAATGTAAGAAATTGCTAGATGATCTTCTCATCAGAGTGATTGAAATTGTTTTATTTAATTATTATTATACTGGGACGTACGTGACAAAATGAAGATTGGTCGACCTAGCCAAAGATAGACAAATTTGTCTGACCACAGAAAGATTATACTTAATTATTAGCTGTGGAAGAGGCATGAAGCAAGATATATTTCCGGTGTAAAGTGGTGAAGGCGTTATACTTATCATAATGCTGGATTCACTCGCATATTCCAATGACCAGAATAAAATAGCTGACCATTATGCTAATCTAAAAAAATTGTAGATACGATCACCACGATGAAAGTTCAAAACTGAGCCTTACAGCTAAGTGCACTAGTATGGCGATCCAGATCTAAAATCTGGTTGTATATTATTTAAATGAATCTGACAGGCTATCATCATTCAGATACTATTCAATAGTAGCGGATTATTAGCAAAGGATATACTGCAATTGTATTATCGAGTAATGATTGGGCTAGTTCCAAGAACACTTCAAAAAATATGAATTACTTGACATTAACCACCTGGACTATTCCCTTCATTGTAAATGGATGGTATGCACAATGGTAGGTGAACATGCCTATGGTATTTGGAGTGAAACTCAACTGTCCAGAGCCATTAGGATTTATGTCACCACTTGATGGCAGTACATCAGCTCCGGTGTCTATTATTAGTTCATGCTTTGTATCCGTAGGGTTTTGTATTTTTATAGTGTTATTAGCATTTAGAATAAACCTTAGGGGTGGATTGGATGCCCCATTACTGCCACTTATCCAGTTATACACGCCGTCTTTTACCTCCTTTGTGGACAATTGGATCGCCTTTGAAGTGGTACTTCCATCTTTGCCATTGGCAGCTAAGGCAAATTGTTTAGGAAGCCAGTTCAGAATGCCCGAGTCCCACAAACTAGACAGAACTAATGCAGACAATACCAATGTTAGGATACCAATAAAATTCCTTTTTTCCATTGTTAAGTGAAATCGACTTACTTATATTTTAGAGATATATACAAATACCATTGTTAGGTTTCATATTTGGTATTTGACATTAGGTCAAGCTTTGACAGTGGAAACAATGCAATATGTCCATTGAAAGTTTCGTTAGAATCAAACCTGGCGGGAGCAGTACAACGAGTAACCTCGAAGTACGATACTCGATTATCTGATCCTGACTTTGAAGTAAGAAAACTAGGCATTATTTATTCGAATTTATGATGCTATATTGTTCGATGACACATAATAAGTGGTTGATTTCGGGACTAGCTTGAATTTGGTTTGGACTCAATTGCAGTATTACACTCAAATTTTAGTTGAATTGAGATCTTCAACTTACCTTATCGAAGTTTTATATGTTGAATCTAGTCCGCAAATGGTATTATGGTATTGACAGATGCGTCAGAAACTTTTACCAAATTTAATATATACTAGACATATATGATGATAGTTCCCTCAGGATTACTAGAATGTTACTTCAAGTCTAAACAATTTCGACTAAATAGAGTCAGATTCAGGGTCTGCCTTGAATTGCAACTGGGCATGACTGCAGATTTTAATGACACTGGACAAGCAAGTATTCATTGAATCGCATAATTTTTATCCCCTCAAAAAACCTAGCACGAAGCCAGCCGTAAGGCTTCCTGTTAATGGAATGCCTATGTTAGACATAGTGGCCGCTATATTCTCATGAGTCCCAGGTATTTGGCCATTAGTTACGTTCCCCAATGCACTGGACAGACCTGTTTGGATCTTATTCCAATTTACGCTGATTAGCTTTTGATATTCCAATGCAATGACCGCAACTAACAACAGACCTAGCACTATTAACATAATTTTCATCACCTTCTTGATAGCATATCCTATCAAGAAGCCTGTAATCCCACCGAATCCTATAGATGTTGCAGTGGTAGCCAGTGGTGCAATATCTATAACCATTATTCTAAATGGTTTTCCAATATAGCATTTATAGAATATGCGAATATTTGTTATATGACCATAATCGAGGGACTCTATGTAGGAATTATAGCATTACATATCTTCGAATGAAAAATAGGGTACTTTATGATAGAATAGTTTGGCAGATAATTTTTAGTCATCATAAATGATGAATAGTGGACTGCCGGCTAGTGGAGTTTGGTTCCCTTAACCAGATCCCTTAGGTGCGCTAATGACCGTACTTGTCCACCATTTACTTTCTTGTAAAGCATCCAAAAGGTTTCTCTATTTATATCGTTTCTGTCTTTTAAGACTTTCAAATGATATCGCAATGACCTTACCTTTTGTATATAGATCCTCTTCTTTCCGACCCTTGTAGTCCTCTTCCCCTTCTTGGAACCGGGACCTATTCCGTGTTTTTTTCGAATCTTATGTTTGGCCTTTGCTCTAGATCGTGAAGTACCTGCAGATTTGCCGGTCCAAATCACTCCTTTCTTGATCAAGGTTCGTATATTTTCTCTAGTGATCGAGTCTGCCACATCGTCCAACTTGTCTGGTTCAAACTTGACTCTGTTGATTCCAACACCAAGAATTCTTGCTGCCAGTTCTCTCTTCTTTCTTATATTAATTACCATGATATCTCATCCTTTCGCCTTGCTTCTTGCTACCAACTTTTCCTCATGTGTACTTTCGTCTTTATGAGATAGTTTTCCTGCATTTAATACCTTTATCCCCAGTTCTGATGCCTTTGCAATTATCTCTATTCTCTTTCTTTTTCCCACCGCATGTGCCATTCTTGCTGCATCCACCTTTGGATCTAATCTTGCTAAATCATTAACATTGAACACTAAGTTATCTGTATACCCGGAAGGATGTAGGCCTCGGCTAACCTTAGGACCTCTATAGCCTACCTTTACAAGTGGAGGTACACCTGAAACCTGACGCCTCATCTTATTATCCTTCCCTTTGGGTCTTCGCCAACTTTCCGACAATCTATCGTATCTCCAGCTTTCCTGTCTGACAAACCTAGGTCTCGAATCTGAGATTTTTTTTCGAGCGTCAAGTAGTTTAGTGTTAATTACCATAACAAACCTACAACTGGTAAGAAAAGTTGATTTTTAAATAAATACGTTTCTACTTTACTTTTAGTCATTTATGACG
>DATBGR010000510.1:0-2056 GCA_036557905.1 Nitrososphaeraceae archaeon
TATCAGAGTCGTCATCTATAATTAATACTCGGCCTTTCTTGTCATTGCTACTTTCAGTCATTCACCACTAGATGTTCTAAAATGTGGCTTCCATAAGTAATAAGCATTGTAAATCATTAGTGAATGCAAACTTTTGTTAATAATTACTAATACAGCAGATCAATCTGCGTGAACTCGGAGTTTGATTAGATTATCCTCCTCTTGCTTTGGTATTCAGAAGTTTAGCACATTAATGAATGGTATCCCAATAGAATCTAGTGGTCAGGAATGTAGGCCTGACCATTTACTATCTTCAAGAGGATAGTCGGTATACAATATAACAACCTACTTGAATAAAACAAACAATTACTTAATTGATGGATCGAGTCTTGGATATTAGTGGATGTCAATACTACGACATGATCGAACCTGTGTTCATTAAAATTTAGTAGACATTTCTTATCTTCCCTCTCTATTTCTAGAGCGTTGTAGTGATGATTAATTAACTCTTGACTAATAGATTTCTATTTATTGATTTTTCTGTGCCTAGTATTATGGAAATGAGTGAAGATCAGAATAGGTAAGACAGATTAGACAAGTGGTGATTGAAGCAGAACAAAAAGTCTTGGTTTGATAATGACGTTTATAAAAGCAGTCGGTCAGCATTAACTGCGAATCATTAATTAACATATAGTGCACTTTACATATGAATCATATCGCCTATGGATACTGAGGTAACTGGCACTGCTTCAGAAATTGTAGAGAAACTAGCCACAATAAGATATGGAGATCATATTGTGTTGATATATCCTAACTTATATTCATTTAGAGATATTTATTCTAAGTATTGCAAAACCGCGCTTGAAAATAATGAACTAGTTTTGCTACTTACATATTACGAAACTATTGATTGCGTTGATGGTATTAAAAGCCTTTCATGTCAACATCAAATTTTGTTGGCATTGACAGTTCAAAATCAAGATCAACTAGGTCCTTATCCTTTGATTTGTGAGTATACGCACCACCAATGTTACCTGTAATCGAAAGACCTTTCTTTCCATTTTGCTTTGCATAATTGACTAGGTTTCTTTTAAAAAACATATCTGGCTGTACTCCGAAGTATTCTTTAGGAATATCGATAATTATAGTCATTTTTCTTTTTCGTATGTTGATAGATTTATCCTATTCCTTGACAGAATCTGTTTAACAGAATCAGTAGTTTCATAAAATGGACTTATAAGAATAATTTCATTATTATCTGTGAGTTGATTTTGAATATATTTGGAATACAATTCTCTTGGTATATACAAGTCCGGATAGACTATTAAATAGTGCTCGCCGTAATCCGTTTGAATAATTTGGTTCAAAATGTCATTTACATGGCACTTTATGTTTTACATACTACAGATTAACAATAAAATTTGGACTATATTGCATAATAATAACCGACACTATAGTAGTAGAATGTTGTAGGGACATGGACATCATGAGTAGAAGGAGGAGGATGATTGTCCTGCATTGACTTATTTTCTCTAACATGCCGGTTAGCTTTGACATAGAAAATGGCTTTTGAAGAAAACCATCTATCTTCATAGATTGCATAGTACTATCAATTTCCTTGTATTCAGTTTCAAATGCAATTATAAGTATCACATTTACATTTGGATTGAGCATCTTTACTTGTTTTGCAAGCTCATAACCATTCATATCAGGCATCCTGATGTCTGAAATTACGACTTCATAATTGAATGGTTTCTGCTTAAACTCCTCCAAAGCTGAAAGCGGATTAGTAAAAGAGACTGCAGAATGACCTACCTTTTCAAGACTGATCCTAACTAGCGATGCGATATCGTAATCGTCATCTATAATTAGTATCATAGCTACTTATAAGATATCGTAAATATTGAATTATTTAACACCGACTTTGACTAAATAAACAAGATAATGCTACATTATGACACTTAATTAGAGAATACGAAAAGTTCCTTGATTTTATTATTCATCTGACTGGGGGTTTAATTACACGTAATAATTGATTTATAATTACATGTATCTCATCTTTTTTTGAGTTTGAATA
>DATBGR010000511.1:0-26826 GCA_036557905.1 Nitrososphaeraceae archaeon
ATCTTCCCTCTAATGACTTTATGAGCATAATTGATGGACATTCCTTGAACAATGCAAACTTGGCTTCATTAGACTCTTATTACCTTCAAAGCTAAAAGTTTGCAGGTTGAAAAATAATGTATCGAGTATAAAAGTACTACCCTTAACTAATTCTTATATCTTTTAGAATGTTGTATTAAAAGCATCTGTGTTGATATTGATATGGTTACTAAAATAAAACCCCAAGAAGCTAGAGTGGATTTTTCATTCAAGCGAGAAGTATTCTTCATTATTGCTGGTGGTATAATAGGGGCGTTGGTTATGGCAATTCCCTTTACTTTCTTTTCTCCCGAGGGAATATCCCGTGCATATGACCTTACTTGGGTAGTATTTGGCCATATAGTTGGAATTCATTCGCCTATATCATCTGCCATTATTGCTGGAATGACTATTCATATAGTGGTAGGAATCTCAATTGGAATAGTATCCGGTGTATTTCTATACAAAACAAACCTTTTGAATATAAGTAAGCCATCGAATGGTCTGAGATATGGATTGTTTGTAGGTGTACTTGTATATCTAATCTTTTCTATCCCTGTATCGCGTTTTGTTCTAAATCCAGAGTTTAGACATGCATTGGTTGATAGTAATAATAAAATTAACAACAGCAATAATGACAATAATGATAACGGCTATAACAACAATAACAATAACAATAGCAATAATAATAGTAATAATATAATATTATCGAATTTTCAAATCACGTCTATCCTGTATCCTATATCAATCAATCTTTTGTTTGGAGTTACATTGGGCCTATTCTCTTCTTTCTTATCAATCAAGTTTGGTGCTAGGTATCGATGTCCTAGCTGTGATATATCATTTTCAAGAATTGATGTTCTACAAACCCATTTATTATTTGTACACTCCACTAATGAAGATGAGAACCAGCAGCAGATTACAAATAGGAAAAGAATAGTTATTCTGGGAGGAGGTTTTGGAGGAGTAACTGTACTAAAAAAACTTCAAAATCATTTTCAAACTGACGTAGATATAGATATTACGATGGTTAGCAAAGATAACTACCTTCTTTTTACTCCAATGCTCCATGAGATAGCATCTGGTATGATAGAAACAAGACATATCGTAACACCGATTAGAGAATTTTGCAATAGATCACGATTCTATTGTGCTTCTGTAAAGAATATCGACTTGGAAAAGAAAAAGATATTAATTAGATCTTCCACCTCATCTGAGTCAGCTCTTGCTGGGATTATGGGAAGAAGCGGTACCCATTTGTCAACTACGACGACATCGTCTACTAATCTTTTAGAATCAAAAACCCAATCATATCTGTACTATGACTATCTTGTTATAGCACTTGGAAGCCAGACAAAATTTTTTGGAATGTCAGATATACAAGAAAATGCATTTACCATAAAGACTTTGAACGATGCTATAAATCTAAGAAATCATATAATATATTTGCTTGAACAGTCTGATCAATTACTATTCACAACAATTGGTAATGCTAATATTGGTAATATCTATGGTCACAAAGATAATAACATCGATACATTAGGTGATCTTCAAAAAAAAATATTGACTTTTGTTATAGTTGGTGGAGGCTTTGCTGGAGTGGAAACTGCGGGAGAAATAAATGACTTCATTAGAGATTCCGTAAAGGAGTATTATCATAATATAGATAGCAGGAATATTCGGGTCATAATAGTTCATTCAGGTGATCGGCTCTTACCTGAAATGAGTAAAGAGTTGGCTGAGTTTGCATTAGAAAGGTTACGTAAAAGTGGAATTGAAATATTTCTTAATCAACGTGTAATAGGAGCTACTCCAAATACTGTTAGCCTAAAATATGGCACTATGATATATACGAAGACAATAATATGGTCTGGTGGCGTAGCGCCACCTTCTTTACTTACTAACATTCCCTGTGAACGCGATCATAAAAGCGGCAGAATAATTGTAGATAAATATTTGGAATTACCCAATTATAAAGGAGTATTTGCTCTTGGCGACTGTGCATATATACTGGATCCTAATAGTAGTAAGCCATATCCACCAACAGCACAACATGCGATTAGGGAAGGTGCAATAGTGGCAAACAATATTGTTGCATCAATAGAAGAAAGACTAGAAGATCGAAAAATATTTGATTATAAAACAAAAGGGATGATGGCAAGCATAGGAAAACGAACTGGTATAGGTAATTTATTAGGCATCGAAGTCCAAGGACTTTTAGCTTGGTTGATATGGCGCAGTTATTATTTGGTGCATCTTCCAACATTACAAAAGAGAATAAGAGTGTTAGCAGATTGGATTTTAGATATGTTCTTTAAACGTGATGTAACAACGCTTAAAGCATTCGTGGAAGAGGAAGAAGAAATAAAAGAAGAGAAAAATACGGATCATCATAAGCACGACTACAATATTTGAGCACATCGACAAATAAGAGACGATCCAATCATACCAAACTGAGATGGTATTAACGACTTGTACCCAAATAACGTATCTATCATATTGAGATGGGGAAACAGCTCAAAATGAATATCTTTAAAAGAAACGATCGACCTGTCCCTGGACTTGACATTTATAAATCTTAATAGTTTTACTAAATCTTTTGTTCATTTATAGCAAAATCATCAACAGATGAGACATTAACTGTGTATGTGTATGCATTGATAAGATCATGTCATTTAATGAGTAATGTGCACTTCATTAATCCAATATTAATTTCGAATTGATTGATCGAAAAGCCTTGTTATGATCACATAATCAAATTGTTGATGTTCTATCGCACTCATCTTAGCGAGTCTATCCGACTCCTATCGGCGGACGTTTAGATTCACTATGCTCCAATAATTTATGGTAATTGAGTATATACCAACTCTCAAATGTCTTTTTACATACTTCGCATTCAAACTTTTGTTCTCTCGCAGCAGATTTAATTTGCTCTGCGGCAGCCATATAATTTATACGTAGAGGTAATAATTAAGGTTTGCAATATGCTCGCAAAAATATATGTTATCAGTATTTATTCCGAGCTAGGAAATCCTTGTGAATTGAACCTTTTAATATATAATTAATCAAAATATTTAGTGTAGCTCATTACAAGTTGTATGATAAGCAAGTTTGGTATATAAAGTAAAATATTACTCCTCTGTACATAAATATGTGATAAACAAAGTATTTAGAAACCGTAGCGGTTTTGATTGGATGAGGTTCGTCTATCATTACAACCGAAATCTAGGCTGTAATCATAACCAGGCTGGTTAGCTTGCTTTTTAGATCACTGACTTCCAAAGTTATTTACAAGATAGGATTCTTAGTCGTAATTATCATTGCTGTCATTATTTGTAGTTTTATAATACTTGTCTATTTTCAATCACAACAAACATTGCTTGGAAATTCGATTAACATTGCAGGTAAAAACAGATTTCTAACGATGAACGTCTTGTTTCAGACTTCGGAATATCTAAATGGAATTTTTTCTGCACTTTCTTCGCCTTCTATTAACGTCCACACTTTAGCTTCATCTACACATAACACTATGAAACTAAATGACGCTATAAATAATCTAAATATTAATTTATTAGTTTTAAGAGATGGCGGAAGAACTTCAAACATAGAATTAAAACCATTGTCATCAAAGTTTTTGGATTCATGGGAGATAATTAATAATGATTGGAATAAATTTAGAAACTTTATTACTCTTGAAATTGTTAAGCCATCCCTACAGCAAAGAGCACAATTACAATTTAAAACTCCTGGCAATATGACTACTACATCTAAGAATGTTACTAGTATTCTTACTACAACTGCACTTGCAACATCCGCAACAAAGCTATATCAATCTATAAAGCCTGAGGTGGGATCATTGGCTTCGAACGTAATCAATTCATCCGATAGACTAGTAACACAATTGGGGCATGATGGAGCAATGGATTCAAGGAATTTAATGTTGTTAGAGATCTTTCTTGCGATCATAAACTTTGGTGTGGTTCTACTAATACTTTATTTTGTAAGAAAAATACTCAAACCAATAGATGTACTTACGCATGCAACATCTGAAGTAAAGAAAGGAAACCTGGAAATTTCAGTTAAATACAAAGGAAACGATGAGCTTTCACTTCTAGGCGAATCATTCAATTCTATGGTGCAATCTATAAAAAATTACATTAAAAAACAAAATCACTTAGCTTCTGAGTTAAAGGAACTAAATGAACAACTCAAATATAAAGACCAATTAAAAGATCAATTCATAAACATAGCTGCTCATGAATTGAAAACGCCAATACAACCAATACTTGGTTTAACTGAAGTTATTCGTGCTCGTAGCACAGCTTCAAATATGCAGAAACAAGATGCAGAATTCCTTGAAATCATAATTAGGAATGCAAAAAGGCTGCAAGGTCTTTCAGAGAAGATTCTGGATATTTCAAAAATTGAAAATCGGATTTTAAGACTTGATAAGGAGAAATTTAACATTAATAATAATTTAAGAGATATCATAAACGATATAAAATCAAAGGAAAATGAGGTAGAAATAATCTTTGTTGAGCCAAATGTTGATCCTGTAATTGTCGAAGCAGATAGGATCAGAATTGATGAAGTTATATCAAATCTCCTGACTAATGCTATAGTGTCTTCAAAAAATAGCATGAAGAGTGGCTCTAGTCCTTATGAACAAAGTCGTAACACAATATCTGTCTTTACTACTATAAAACCCAATGGAAATGGAAGGGATAACAATAAAGATAATATTGAAGATAAAAGGGAAAATGAAATTGTGATTAGTGTTAAAGATAAAGGTACTGGTATTGATCCTGAGATACAGGAAAAGTTATTCACAATTTTTGTTACCAAATCAGAAACGGGATCAGGACTGGGTCTGTTTATTTCTAAAGGCATTGTAGAAGCACATGGTGGCAAAATATGGGCAGAAAATAATACTGATGGTAAAGGTGCAACATTTTCATTCAGTCTTCCAATTTCTGAAGATTGAGTTTGCTATTTGCTCCTCCTGTCTTAATTAGATATTAATTAGTGAGTCTTAATCTAGATTTAATACGAGTATTATAAATAGGAGATGGGTATTTGATGGATGTCTGATCATATTATATCGTAAGCATTAAGAATCCATTGTATCAAAGTCCCGCATTTTAGAAGAACAGCCTTACTTAAAACTTCGTACCTCGACTGCTTAGAGTAGTTATCTTCTTAATTCTTGACACTTCAACGACTCTATTTAATTTAATTTATTAACAGCAACGATCATATTTTTCTGCATGAACTTATTTCTGGAATTCGTTAGAACTGCCGATTCCCATACAAAGAAAGGTTTTAAATCCTGAATTCATATACAATTTGCGTCATTCAATTAATTTCACTCCTACGTCAGGTACATTTTGGGTTACTTGTAATAATCATGCCTGTAAAGAATTAATTAAAAGAGCCAAGTCGATAGAGGGTGTTGTTTACGCATTTATGGTGGAGAAAAAGACAAAAAATGATCCTGACGCTATTATCAAATTAACTGGCGTAAATGAGCAACAGATTGAATCGGCACGATATTATCAGCGGGATCAGCGGCGTAGTACAGGTTACCCCTGAATTAGGTCAATCGTTAATGTTCAAATAGTTACTTCGAGAATACATCATTATTAATCATGAAAACTTTATAATCTCCACAGGCGTCCAAACTCGCATTCGAATCAGTCGCCATTAACTTACTTATAGCAATCATACTTTCTATACCGATAATTGTATGATGAATATTCTGCTATCATTCCGGACAAAATCCATATAAAGATTGATAAGGGGACACTACATAGAATCTAAACAGCCCTCTGATTGGTTATTCTACGGCGATACCGGCTTATTATATCATCATCTCTTGAAAATTTATGATAATCATCTGATCGTAGTTGACGAAAAGAGAACGCCGTCACAATTCTAGTAATAGTATTTATTTCCTGGCTGCTTCTTTTCTTTTTCTTCATATGATTCTGCTAACGTTTCGAGTAATTCCTCCATTGATCTCGTTTTACCAACTTTTAACGATAAACATCCTATAATTCTTTCATGCCTACTTTTCATTTTACTACTTATTTGTAAGCTGACACAATTCATGATTGTCCTAATAAAAAGTGTAATAGTGCTTTATTAGCCGCTGCTACTGCAACAATGGCATCAGTATTGATATCAACAACGGTATCAGTAACGCCAAAACCATAAAAAACTAACTTGACAATCTTGCTGTTATAAAGGTAATCGCTGCAGCCTTGAATGAATACATAGCCATTGAGGACGGAAGTGCTCAATAATTTCGAATATTTATCGTTGGTTAATCTAGATCGAAGCTTCTTTTTTCACAATTGATAAAATCTTATTTAAAACTACAGATTCTTGGTCATTTGCTTTTCTATTTAGAGATATCATAAGAATAGGATAGTCTTGATCGTCTAGCAAGAATGTTACTCGTTTTATTTTCTCATATAATGTAAATGAATAGATAGGTTTGCCAAGCTTTAATTCTATATCCTTTTCTCCTATCCTCGTATTCATCCTAATCACTGATTCAATGGTGGATAACGTCGACTCACTTTCTGTTAACAATGGAACCAAGCCTTTTCTGTATTCGGACACTGTTTTGCTACCATATCTGTTTGCGATTCCTGCGAATCTGATAGACTTATCAGCTTCTAGTATATGTCTGCAAAGTGATGAAAGGCCTAATTTGGAAATCATTCTAATTTATTTTAAAGATTATAGAATTGAAATTATATACCTTGGTAATACATATTTATAATTAGTTCAAACCGCCGCTGATAAACAAACCAGTTGGAAGAACTAGTAGCATTGAAGGTCCCTTGGTAGTACCATATTCCAAAGGGCGTCAGGAAATAGATTCTCTTCATCAGATGCTTTTTGATAAATTTCTCAAAGATAGTCGTCTTGTAGGTAAGATTAGAAGTATACGATTTTGACTTCAGATATTGTTATTGTAGTTGCAGTTGGTGGGACCGTGATCGTTGGTCAATCAGATATTGATACAGAACGAAACTCTTCATACGCTGGTTGCTATCAAATAGAATGATAAATGGGAAAACTCTATGGGGAATTAACTGTCTAGAAGGTCATCTGTTCGAAAAGATAGAAAGATTTGATTCATATAAAAAACAGAATCAGCATCGAAGAGATATTTGCGATAACCTGGAATTGTAAGTGAAATATTTACTTACTAACAATTCCTTAAGAAACTAATTGTTTTTGAACAAGCACCAATATCCTGTAAAGTATGCGATAAGTAATTGAATTCAATAATTACCAGACTGTCTAAATTATAATTTGTATGTCTCTAGTGAATTCTTTTGAATGGGCAGATTAAGAAATATTAGTAATACTAGATAACAACATCAAAGTTAGAGAATATTTCAGTTAATGTTTTATACTTACAAATTTATTAATAGATTAGATGGCTCTTTGACCAATGCAGCATCATCAAGTGCAGTCAATGGAAGGACCGAGGTATTGCATGGTGAGCAAAATGTTATAAACACTGTATTACAATTTACTTCTAATGCAGAGAACACAATTGATGCATGTGTGGATTATACTAGGCCATCATTAGTTGTTGAAATTGAACGATTAAGAAAGGCTTTTCTTGCTGCAAAGAGCAAGGGTGTTAAATTAAGATATGTTACAGAAATCACTGATGATAACATCAGCTACTGTAAAGAGTTACTAAAATTGGTTAACGAGCTTCGTCATTTAGAGGGAATTAAGGGAAATTTTTACATAAGCGAAACAGAATATATTGCTCCTGCAAGTCTGCATGAAAAAGGAAGGCCAGCATCCCAAATCATCTATAGTAACGTAAAAGAAATTGTAGAACATCAACGACAGTTTGTATTTGATAGTTTTTGGGCTAGAGCTATACCAGCTGAGCAAAAGATTAAGGAACTAGAAGAAGGGATAATACATTATGAAACTAAAGTATTAGAAAACAAAGAAGAAATCTTTCACCATATGAAATCTATTATTGAAAAAGCAAGTGAAAGATCAGTTGTGTCTTCCGTTGGTGGAATGCAATTAGTCTATAATAATTTCTTTGAGGAATACAAAAGAATAGTAGATGGTAAGCAAAGAACAGAAGGAGAGGCAGAAAGTGAAAGTAAAGGCATAAGGTGGATTACCTCTATAGACAAGAACAGCATAGAGTTAATAAAAATATTTCTAAATGCAGGTATACAAATAAGACATCTCAAAAACCTAACACATATGAATTTTGCTGTTGATGACAGGAATTTTTACGCTACTATAGATCAGATGGAGAATGGTAACTTTATGAATAGTCTTTTGACTAGTAATGAACCGGCCTACATTAGACATTATACTTCTATTTTTGAAGAGCTATGGAAGAATGGAATTGATGCTATAGACAGAATAAAAGATATCGAATCAGGAGTACATTTATCTGATATTGAAGTTATTCCAAGTTCTGCAAGAGCACAGGAGCTATATTTAGAGATTGTTAATAACGCATCAGAGGAGATATTATGGATATTTCCTAGCATCAATGCATTTATTCGTCAAGAAAGAATAGGAGCAATACAATTAGCAAAAGACGCAGCCAAAGAAAGAAATGTAAAGGTTAGAATAATGATACCTGCAAACAGTGTGATCGAGCAAAAAATTCAGCAGCTAAAACAATATTGTTATCCTAATAATACAATAGATGTCAGATATATTGTACAGATGTCAGATACTAAAGCTACAATATTGGTTATTGATAGAAAGGCTTCATTGGTTATGGAACTAAGGGATGATTCAAAGGCAACTTTTATCGAGGCAATAGGATTATCAACTTATTCTAATAGTAAAGCTGGAGTTTCATCTTATATTGCTATATTTGAAAATTTGTGGAAACAAACTGAGTTATATGATATGCTAAAGGAATCAACTAAAAAACTTGAATTCGCTTATGAACAATTAAAAAGACATGACAAAATGCAAGAGGAGTTTATTAATATAGCGGCACACGAATTGCGTACGCCTATCCAGCCTATACTTGGATTAACTCAAGTTATTAGGGCTAATTCAAAAGATGCAAAGCAGTGTGAGTTACTGGATGTTACTATTAGAAATGCAAAGAGATTACACCAGCTTACTGAAGACATATTGGATGTTACTAAGATCGAAAGTCACTCATTATCTATTAATAAAGAGCTATTCAATCTTAATGATGTAATAACAAATGCTATAAAGGATATAACATCATCAACAAGTCCTAAGATTTCGTCAAAGACAGAAATCAATACTACAGCAGCAACACCAATTAAATTGGAATACAGTCATCCTCGAAATATCTTTGTTCTAGCAGATAAGGGAAGAATAATTCAAGTTATCAATAACCTACTAAACAATGCCATTAAATTCACTCAAAAGGGAACGATATCAATTAGCTTGGAGAGCAAGAAAAAACAAGATGGCGATGATGGTGGTGGCGATAATGACTATATTCTGATCAGTGTGAAGGATACTGGCAAAGGAATAGATCCTGGCATACTACCAAATCTCTTCACGAAGTTTGCAACAAAATCAGAATCTAGGGGAACAGGTCTTGGATTATTCATCTCAAAAAATATTATAGAATCTCATGGTGGCAAGATATGGGCTCAAAATAATAATGATGGTATTGGAGCAACATTTGCATTCAGTCTACCATCTACCAATTACAAACAAATAGGTTATTGTAAAGATGGTCCTTATTCATTACTTCTTCTTTTACTACTTTCACTTTCTCATTTCAGCAGTAGTTATCTTCTTACAGCTTCAGGTGGATAGATACTTTTCTATAAACATCCAAAACCTACTATAGGGTATACTTCTCTTAGAGCCTGAATATTTACTGCTAATGCAGACATAAACATACTCTAATGTCAATATCCAATTCTAATATCTTTTCACATAACTCAAAGCCGTTCATGTTTGAGATATAAATATCAGTTAGAAGAAGATCATAAAAATGTGGTATAAATTCTTTTAGTAGTAATAAAGGATCGTTATATGTGTATACTTCAAATCTTTTCTTCTTGCCGCCGTCGCCACAATAATGACTATCTAAGCCTGCTTTGAAAGTTAATGTAACTTAAATGGTATCCACAAGCATGTAGATTCCTTGGGATGGCGCACCACATACATTCCCCAGTTAAAAAAGATTTATTGAAAGAACAATTCAGTACATAAATGACACAACTAAATGTTTTGATGACTATTTTCCTTGCAGAAAGTACAATTGTAAACTACTATATGTTTGGGATTGGCTAAATCTGTTCCTATGTTATTATAATAAGCAATTACGAATCGTTGAGTGAATAGAGCCTTAAAAGCTATTCTATACCTTTATCCTACCTGCTTGTATAGTTACATAGAAAACCGACAACATACTTTTAAATGAAAAGTAAAAATGGCTGCAATTTTTATCAATATTGTAGCATTTAAATGACCTTATGTTACTCTCTACCTCGCCAAGGCTTCTATTGGCGACAGACGTGATGCTTTCCATGCCGGAAATATACCTGCTGCTATACTCAGTAGTAACGAGAGGATCCAGACACTAAATAGGTCATTTGGAGTAAATATGGGATTGATATGCGGTGGCGCTGCTCCCGGTGGACCTCCTCCAGCTCCACCTCCAGTACCAGATCCTCTCGGAGCAAAACCTGAAGATAATATATATGATCCACCCATTCCAGATAATAGCCCTAGGGTAGATCCGATAATACCAATTAATAAAGCCTCACTTAGGAACAGTACTAGGATGAATCTCCCCTTTGCGCCAATAGCCTTCATAGTTCCAATTTCCTTTGTTCTTTCGGTGACAGACGTATAGAGTGTTGTTATGATTCCTACTGCACCTACAAGTAAGGCAATAAAGGCTATTGCTATTGTAAATGCACTATTTCCACTTTGAAACTGTTGTCTTGTTTGTAATATTGCTTTAGGAGTAGTTACTCCAATATTATTTCCATATAGCCCTATAATCTCTTGTTGTACAGTATTAACATAATCACCAGATAGTGCAGCTACAACCATCTGATCATATTTGCCTGATTTATGAAATAGAGAATTACCTGTGGCCTCGTTAATTATAACTGACCTATCTATGAAATTATTTCCGGTAGGCTTTATTATGCCACTGATCACAAAGCTTTTGGATTCTTCTTTTGTTTTGCCTGTGTTCTGCTCAACGTAGCTAAATGTCCCCTTGACAGTCTGTCCAATGGTTACAAAAGGAGTTGTCTTTCCTGGCGGATTAGCTATGCTATCACCTACTAGCATGGCTGTAGGATTATTCGATTGTATAGAAGAACCATCTTCCAGCTCCAATGACGGAGTTACTAGGTAAATCTTTTTTGGATCCATAGCTATTATTTGAGAATTTAAAATATTTCCTTGCGCATTAAGCTGTAGTTGTCCCTGGTATGATGGAACAACTTCTTGAACAAAAGGCAATGATTTTATTCTATTTACTACCTCAGAATTCAACACAATAGTTGGTGGGCCTTGTGGTCCTCCTCGGAACCCATGCTGACCAGAGCTTACAAATATAACGTTGGGTGCCAACATACTCATCTGTTTATTGATAAAAGCATTTTGACCCGCACTCATGCCATTAAGCGCTACCATCAATGCACTTCCTACTACAACCATAAGTATAGTTAAGGCAGATCTTGCCTTTCTCTCTCTAAGTGCGTCAAACGATAATATAAAAATCTGTTTAATATTTTTATTTTTATTCTGCTTCTCAGTTATATTCTGTTTATGTATTTTTGAATTGGTTGATGATGATAAAGAGGATGAAGGTGCAGATGTGGAGCTATAATTCCGTACGTCTTCAAGTGATCTAGTGTTATTATTACTATTACTACTTTTGTTTATAGTATAATCGTCGACATCTTCGGATTTATACACACCCATGATTTTTACTTCACTTTTCCTAGCACTGACAATACTCTTTCCATGATAGTATTCCAATCACTACTAACTTGATTTATTCTCAGCCTCATCAGGAGAGCAATCATCAATTTATCTCAGCACTTGCATGTACTTTTCACAAGATTACTATTAAAAAGTTTCTTTTGTAAATAATATCTGAATTTTTCGCTAATAATCTGCAATATCACGCAGTTTAGAGGTTATAGTCTAACTCGTAAAAGCTGCCTCCAAAGAACATCTATAAGAATTATGAGCATCAACTAACACCACGTAATTAATACTCTGGAGTGTAATTGCCGTATTCATTACATTATTTGGAATTCATGCTGCGTGTGCGATCCTTGGATTATCATTCAGCTACAGATCTAACAAATGGTTTTAAACATACCCTTCCAAGTTTTTACATACTCATTGTAGAATATGTTTTTTTAATAAGTAACAAGCTAACAAATATTGGAGTAAATTATACTAAGAAGAGTATTTTACTATATCACTAGTATATGTTTTATTATTATTAATATTATTATTAATGTGCAATTTGCTATCTGCATAGTTTCTCTCTATCCATCTCTATCATTCTTACCTGGCTATGCATACTAACTAAAAGTGCATATCATAGTTTAAATTGCATGTTCAGTGGCAAATATATTGTAATTTGCAGAAACACTTCCCATGGTGATTATCGATGATATTCAAGTTAACATGATAAATTGGAACAAGACTACTATAAATGATAGCAAAGAGAATACGCATTATAGTAAAATTAGCTGTAGAGCATGTGGAGATAAATTGATGATTATCAAAAAGTGTCTTTTTTGCGAAGAGCCTCTTAATTGGGTCTGTAACTATTGTTCCGCTAAGTATGATTCTGTTCATATTCATTAGTTATCTATTGAATGACTTTTAATATCACAAGAAAATAATTCTAGTGAGTGAGTATGCTGTACAAGACAAAATGATTCAATTAATCAGAGCAAATGACAGGTTTCTTTCTGGTTTTCCATTCATGATGTATAGGTAAGAAATAGATAAGAAATAAAACTGACCTTAAGAATAGAATATGCATTGCGTCTTTATTCCAACGGTAATGCTAAAAACTTCGAATTCATACCAGACGAAAATAAATCATAGTTAATTCTGGGTAAATTAATTTGACTCAGCATTCCTAGAACCGCAGTAAAGGAATTCGGGATGATGTATCAATTGAAAGAAAATAGGTTTGTAGTGAAATAAAGTCGTTGTATCTAATAGAATGTTCCTAAGAGATTTATTTTTCGATAGGATTTGCTATTAGATTTCCACATTCAGTCCATGATCCGTCATAGTTCTTAACATCTGGATATCCCAACAGATACTTTAAAACAAACCAAGTATGAGACGACCTCTCTCCTATTCTACAATAGGCTATGATTTCTTTATCAGGAGTTATACCCTTTGATTCATATAAAGCCTTCAATTCCCCTACAGATTTGAATGTACATCATCATCATTCACCGCTTGGCTCCATGGAATGTTGGTAGCACCTGGAATGTGTCCTCCTCTCTGCGCATGTTCTGTAGGATATTCTGGTGGCGCTGTAATTTCTCCTGTGAATTCCTTTGGGCTTCTTACATCAACTAACGATTTATTACCCAAAGTATTTTTCACGTAATCAAGATATACTCTAATGTTTTTGTCTGGTTCTTTTTCTTTTGTTACCTTGTAATTTCCTTTCAGATTGCTTTGGATTTCTTTAGTTATTGGCCTATCTTCCAGTAACCATTTTTTTACCCCCATTTATAAGACGAACATCATTGAATCCATAGTATTTAAACACCCAAAATGCAAAGGCTGCAAACCAATTGTTAAAATCACCGTATAGTGCTACGGTAGTTTCATTATCAACTCCAATCCTTTGCAGTAGTTCTTCGAATGCCTGTTTACTAAGTATATTCCTAATTATCGGATCATTGATGTCTGCTTTCCATTCTACTAAAACTGATCCCGGAATATGACCTAATTCGTAATTTGTTACTGAGTCGTAGTCTACTTCTACAATGCGAAGACCTTCATCGTTGAGATGATCTTCTATCCACTGAGTATCTACTAACACTTCAGGATGAGCATACTGTTGCTTGGTTTCTGTTTGTGCCATAAATTATCTACAATAATAATAATGTGACCAAGATATTATTGATGTGAAATATGCAATATGCTGAATTATATGCAATTTTAGCCTTATGCTCATTTAATGATAAATGACTATTGTTCAATGTCAACATTTTGAATCTGAACTACGTGACTGAGTACTGCATCTATAATATCTATTGCATTTTTTGGGATTGATTGTATTGCACCTACACTATGAATAGTATAAAATCTCAATATGTATAATATGTACAAGCCAATGATCTGGAACGATTTAGAATTGTATAGCAAGCCTTAGATCATAAAGCCAGAATATTTTTTATGGCTAGAGTTTCCTAGACGAATGTTAGCATTACCTTTACACGCGAATATTGCATAATTTTGAACTTATTTGCGTATAAAGACTTCATTATATTCTTCTCTGAATATTACATGTAATGGCCTAGACATATGCTAAGTAAAGGAGAATCAAAATCGCTAGAAGACAATACGAATACGGATAGCATATTGCAGATTAAGAACATTTCAAAGATCTACTATAGAAATCCTGGCAAAAGCAGGAGTAGTATTACTGAAGATGAATACAAGGTTTTGAATAATATTAACTTGGATATTAAGGGTGGAGAATTTGTTACTATAATAGGTCCATCGGGTTGTGGCAAAAGCACGTTATTGACTATACTTGCAGGAATTGACACGGAGTATAGCGTTGGTGGCGAAATACTATTTAACGATGGACAATCTGACTATGTGAGCAATAATAGTTCTGCAAATAGCACTGATTCCATTCAAGACAAGATTCTGATATTTCAAGAGGCAGCTCTTTTTCCATGGCTTACAGTTATGGAGAATGTAGAATTTGGCTTAAAAGTAGCAAAAGTACCAAAGGAAAAAAGAAAGGCTATTGCCGAGCAATATATAGAAATGGTTCAATTATCAAATTTTGTAAACTCTTATGTTCATCAATTATCAGGTGGAATGAAACAACGTGTTGCTATTTCTCGAGCTCTAGTACTAAATTCAAAAATTTTGTTGATGGACGAACCATTCGCTGCACTTGATGTAAATACAAGACAAATGTTACAAAGCCAACTTCTTCAAATCCATCAAACTAGACACAAAACCATTCTTTTTGTAACACATAATATTACTGAGGCTGTAACATTAGGGGACAGAGTTGTTCTCTTTTCTCGGAAGTGTGGAGACATAAAGAAACAGTTTGAAATCAGACTTCCTCATCCAAGAAACCCTGACCATCCTATTGTGGATGCCATCATAAAAGAGATTATGCAGGAATTTAAAGAATTCGAACAAGAAAGTCCTAAAATCGAAGTAGAATATAATAATATAGTAGCAGCTGCAATTAATGGTGTTAAATAACACTACAAAGGATAAACGTAAGCAGAGAAAGAAAATGAAAACAAGTATGAAATAGTGGGTAAAATAATCCCAGTAAATTACCCTCAGGATTTATAAAAAACTTCTTACCGTAGTAGTTATGCCTTAATTGCTTGAAAAATCGATAATATACAAAAATGGTAAGGATATAGTCTTGTTATGTTAGGGCGTCATGGAAAATAATTCCGAGTGTGTGTCGCTCCCCATCATGCACTTCGCTTACGCCATGTCTCATTTGTGCTCGAAAATATCCTTTGCTACCTTTTATTGGTCTGAAATTTGTAGTGATAATTAGCATATCTCCTTTATGTGGTTTTAAGACAATTGCTTTTGATTGTGCTCTTGGGATTTGCTCTGTTAATACAAATTCTCCACCCGTATAGTCGGATTCAGGTTCATTTAGAAAGAAAACCAGTTGAAAAGGAAAAAAGATCTCACCATATAGATCTTGGTGTAATGTATTATGTCCACCCTTACCATATTTTAGTATAAGAACAGTGGGTTTTGTTTGATTGTGATCATGGCAAAGCCTCTGAAGGTCATCAAATGTGTCTGGAAAGTGTTGGTGTATGGTCAACATATTCATCCATGCATTTGCAATAGGTGCAAGCTTTGGGTAAAGCCCTGTTCTAATAGTCTGAATTAAATCGGGTAAAGGATATCTAAAATATTTATATTCGCCTAATCCAAAACGAAGTCTTTCCATTGAAATGGTTTTGCGATATAGATGAGGATTATTGTAATTGCTAACTATTTCATCACATGATTGACTAGGTAAGAATCTTGGCATCAAAGCATAACCTTTTTCATTCATTTGTCCTGTTAAGATGTGCCAGTCATCAACGACATTTGTAATCTTCCCATCTGGATATTCCATCAATATTACCTTAGTGATCTGGTCTTATATTTTCACAGGATCAGCAACATATGAAAGAATTTGGTCTTATCTTCCAAAAATATTAAAAAACATCTCTGTTATTCCAATTTCTATTACCTACTGTAATGTACTAAATGGTCTAAAGAGGAATACCAAGTGTCCTATTAATTTAAGAGAATGCCCCCCAATTTTTGTTTCTCTCTAGTTATCTTTTCATGCTATCTTCGTCGTTAGGATCAGCCGTAATTGGATTAAACCAGCGATCATTTGTTATACTCAAGTCGTGATTATCAGATCAATTAGATCAAATGGGTAGAACAAGAATTCGGTCAGGCATTTACACAACTATTCACATACCCAGTCACTATATAGTTAAATAAGATACTGTACAAAAAAGAAAATAGTATAACACAGCCGCCATTGGTCCTCACTCGCCAAATCTTAATGGAGACATTGGCTGTTTAGTTTTCTATCTGAGCCCAATGGCGGCAAAAATTTAACTCAGTTACTCAAATATCAATACAAAACTCGACTGCAACTAGGCAATTATCAGGATGTCATCTTAAATTTGAATTCCGAAACTTCTGGCTTGATTGGATTGAAAAGTATTCCATATATTGGAATCTTGATAACATAATTTCCATTTGATATATTTTGATTTTTAAGGATAGGAATCTCGGCTTGTCCATTGTACGTATGTAATGGGATTTGAGGTTGGCCAGTTTCATTAGAGAGCTGAAATACTATTTTACCGCCTTTTAAGATCAGAAAATTATAGTCGACATGTTGTTGTATTGTATTTGTGTGTGGTTTAAGGAAGAATACCTTAAAAAGTTCTTTCAAATCAGGATTGAAATGAACGCTTAACTTTTCAACTGATACGTCTAAACTTTTACCGTTTGTTGAATTTCTACCTATAAACGTATCTCCATTTACGCTTTGAATTACAAGTGTGTGAGACATCAAACCTATTAGACTTGCGAAAAGTAGTATTATTGAGGATGCAGAGGATAGATACAAGTGCCTTATTGGCATTTTTGCCAAACCTTAATTATATTTTTCGAAGAGCCTATTACAAAAATAGACCTCATATTAGTAGTAAATGTCTGACAAATCATCATAGCATAAAGATGAATTACGGATGAATTTAATTTCATTTTACTCATAAAACAACTACTGTCAGTTATGATATTGTTTATACATCAACAAGATGTCACCGGAAGTTGGCATATTAAATGGTTCACTGATCTTGTCAATGCTATGAAAGGAGGGATATTATTTGCAGAGGTCAGAACATAGGATCATCATACAGGTAAAATAAAGGGTCAGATAGCATCAGGCTAATGATATCGCATTAAAGATATTGCATTATTATTCTGTGTACTAGACTTATATGTATAAGGATTTTTGCAGAAGTTATATTATTAAAGCTAATAACAAAAATATCACTTAATAATAGGTAAGCGATTGCTACAGTAATAATTACATACTGCATATTGTGTATCTATTGGTTATGATTTTCTAGTTCTAATATAATTCCGGCCAATACTGTTATACCTACAACGATGATCGCAATACCTGCATACAATGACGAAAAAGATGCATTCGAGGATTGAGGCGGAATAATTAATCTGAAATGATGCTAAGGCTACTGCAGAAATATTTGATCCGACAGTCGCGATAACTTGATAAGTACCATAATCTGGGAATAAATATTTTAATGAAAAATAGCCATTAGGAGCAGTTATATTGTTCGATCTAAACGTTCTTTCTTGTCCACTACTATTAGATGTTATAAACATGGACAAGAAGATTCTTCAAGTTTTTGCTTGTCTTTAAATCCTGAACAACAAATCTTAGTTCAGTGGGTGATTCAACTAGAGGACTCGATGGTTACTTGATCAAATTGTATCGGCTACATGAAAAGAACAGTTAATGTAATGATAATAATCCAAACATTCCTTGAGCATACGTTGAAAGTCAATAATAATAGCATTCACTCAAGATACTCGAGTAATATATTTTTATTAATTAATATTTGAAGCTCACAAACCACATACTGATTTTAAAGTGAATTATAATTCTCATGAAGGTAAATCTGTTTTCCGTAAATTAATGCTTGTTATAATTTAACACCTTAGAATAAAACTATGAGAATTACTATGTCAAGTCCTTTTCCTTGAGATTAGTATTTGTATGTAGCAATTAATCCTAGCACAGATAGAAGAGGGAATACACCCTCAACATGAATATTGTTTCTGGTTCTATGCTAATGATGATCGTCTATCCTACCTGGTATAGATGTGAGATGATTACCATATATAGTATTATTATGGTTTATGGTACATATCACGAATGTACCATTAGTCTACAGAAATCAATTGAAACTTAAATTATAGACAGTAGAATCAGTCATAATTAGAACATTCGTAGGATGTACTATAATATTTATAAGCAAAATATTAAATTATGACAGCCGTGAGTCATAGCGGTAAGTTGACGCCTATTGAATTAACCGAACTATCAGATATTAGTTATTTTGCCTACATTGTTTCTAATCATTATTATCATGGCCGCAATTCTTCCTGCTTATGAAACACGTTCTCTCAAAATGAGAATTCTTTATTTCTAACAAGAATGAATCAAATTCATTCTCAGCTACAGTTGGTTCAGAATCTTCTTTCGGCTAATACTACATCTGGAGATAACGCCAAACTAGCTCAGACTCATGCATCGCAGGCATTGTCATTTTTAAAAGAAAAAGATCCCGTAAACAATGTCACATGGACTCGAGAGATTGCAGAGAGAAATCAGAGAGTTGCAAATGATCTTGTTAGAGATTTAACCGATCTCGATACCCTTGTAAGTCAGAGGGATCTTCCAAATGCTCATCTAGAAATTATACCTGATGCTAGCCATGCACCATTTATTGAAAAGACGGCTATTGTATATGAAAGAATCATTACTTTCTAATATATAATAAATTGGATAGATACAGTGCATTTCGCACGCCTCATTATATACAGCATACATAAATTTTATCGCCATACTGGAACGTCAGTCTACACCTAGGAGTCAGCATTTTCGATAATATAATCTGTCATCCCACATATCGTATTATAATCCATTATGTATTAATAAGATACATATTATGGCTAGGGTGGATTAGTTGCTGATTACTATATTGCTATATTACAGTAGCAGCCAAAATAACGATGACTACCGTTACGTTACTAACATCATCAACAATCTCTTTTAGTGGTTTTATAAAGGTCTATCGCATATTGAACTGTGGCCGTACCATTCCTAATATCATTGCCATACCTTGTTCATGATCTCGTAGTAATTGATTAACAATTTTTACTTCCGAAATCGCTCCTTGGATGTTCCCTGAGTTTGTGTCTGTGATAGACTGCTTCAAATGTGTTCTTGTACTATTGAGAAATGAATATACACTATCAAGCATAGCTAACTGATGTCCATATAGCTGATCATTAGCAAGGTTCAATTCATAAATTGCGCCTTTGATATTATAGCTATTTATCTTTTCATCAGCAGCCAACAAATGCGATTCTAGTGAATTAAATGTAGAGTTCATCTCTCCAGCCATAGGAAGTTTCATTATCATCATTCCTTGTTGGTGCAGTATTCTCAGCTCTCTGAGCAAGTTTAATTCTGAAATTGCTTGATCAGTATTTCCCATCTTCAAAGCTTGTTCAGCAACCAACAAATGCTCTCTTGAACTCTGAAGAACAGGATTAGACATTGCATCAAGAGCTGCTAATTGATATTTCTCAATTTGCACTTTAGCACTATTCAACTGCCCAAGTGCTTCTTGAGCCTTTCCCATACTAAGATTTTTTAATGCTTTCATCAAAAGCGAATCAGCAGTTTTAAAAGTTAGTATCATACTCTGTGTAGCGTTATATGTTTGTTGATTTTTTGTAGGTTGTATAATACCAGTGTTGCTCCGGTTGGCAGTTTGACTATTATTTTCAGAAATTGAGTAAGAAACAACTCCCGTAGCTGTAATCATAGTTATTAGTGGTACTGCAGTAAGTGCTGTTATTATTAGTCCCATGATAGAAAACATCATTATAGATGAGTTCTGTTTTTGCACTTCACATGATTTATACCTGTAGATGATTATAAACATGCTCCCATTGGGAAAATGATCCCAAACCATTCTTCTTCATCGCTAAAGACGTTATTCTTATAATTGAGTGCTTCAATAGCAATCTTTGCATAATGGTTTGTCATTACGTTCCGGTCCAATGGGATATAGTTAAAGATATCAAGTATATACAAAGAAGGCTGGGAAAATTATAATTACTGACTATTCGATATTCAATATACTATTATGTATCACCGTATGTAATCTAAATAACAAATGGCATCAACAGTAGGCAAGGATTCAGACATCACTTTTGAAGACATGATAAGCGATATACTTCCTTATGATAATATCATGTTCTCAGTAAGAAGCAATGGCGCTGTATGTGAAGTGAACTCAGAAAAGAACATACCGCTCCGCATTAGCGAGCAATATGCCACTATAGGCGACGAATCCAGACCCTGGCACCTACATGTTAACCTTAACAATACCAAAGAGGCGAGATTTGTAACGGAGAACATGACTGATGACAGAAAAAGGTACAGCATAAGATTCTTTGATTCAGAAGGAAATTTGGTATTGCGAGCAAACTTTATTAGAATGTACGATAGTTCAAAAACACTTATCCAAGAAAGACTTCGGGGATACGAACAAATATATGCAAAATATGGTAAGAAACAAAATTTGATCCTAAAAACAAAATAAATGGATCCTATCAGACATAGTAATTTTTGAGTAATGCTTTAATCTTGAATCTATGATTTAAATAAACAGATTAGATCCGTACTTCCTATCACAGACTGTGTTTCGCTTTTACTAACATAATAACATTAGTGTGTGTCTAGGTAACGTCGGTAACATCTAATTTATTCAAGTAGTAACAGTCCAATTTATGAACGCAGTTTTTAGCTTTAGTAATTAGGCATTATAATAGGAAAAGAACTGAAAATAGAATTGAAAATAAAGCTTACGACGATCTGTTTTCTGTGACATTAAATGAATTTAGTATTATCCCTATTGATGATAAATATTTTTCAAAATTCTCATGATATGCACTAAATGAAATCTTGTAGACATGACTATTTTTAATTGCCCACACGTGAATAACTTGATACGAGTTTCCCGAATAGCTCATCACGAAGGAAGCTTTGTGAGCAGGAATTCCTGATAACGTTGTATTAGAAAATACCAGATCATGAATAGTTGGATCATTACTATACATATTATATATCTTATCATAAGTATCAAGGGAAATATTTGAACTTGGTAAAGGATATACTGTGACAAATAGTTGCGCATCATTTTGTGGAGAGAAAAATTGAACTAAATTAGGATCAGCTGAAGACGATGAGTTGTTATATTTACTGATATCAAGCCATTGTCTCGGTATTAGTATTTCTATTCCTAAACCTTTATCGTTATAATGTACAAAATGCACATCACTTTTGGCTGCCAAAGCAAATACACTGTGATAATAATTAGAAAATAAAGAAATATTTAGATAATCATCATCATTGTTCTGAAGAAATGATGCCAAAACACTTGTGCTGGAAAATGCAATAATCATTATTGCATATTTCTTCGAAAAAGATGTGGTAAAATTTTGCGATCTACAAACTGCAAGGTATACCAATATGCAAGATCTCCATGTATTGTATCTCTTGACTCTATCTATTATAGTTGATCCAAGCTCCTGATATTCATTTGTATAGATTCTAACTTGGTGATAAATTGGGAATTGCTTATGATTAATTCAATAGATAGAATAGTTGAATTTTTTAAACAGTCATTTGAATCTGCTTTAAACCTTGTATTTCGAAATACCATTTTTAAATAATCTTTGAATCTTTAACACCAATAGGCCTAATTTAAAATGATTTTCTATATAAAAACATAAAACTTGTCCTATTGATCCATATTGTATCAGTATTCTGTAAAAGCGATATGCATTTACACCCACAGAAATTCCATTGGCCGTACATTCGTCGAATATTCTAAAACATTTAAATCAAGACTTACAAATACCTGACAAGTGAAATTCGAGAAGAATACGCTATGATATAATGGATGTACTGCTGCAAAATTGATTTTACTGTCTATTGATGCACATTCCGTGTCAGCGCACCAAAGAGGACTTCACGATAGGAGGGAGTGGCTACCTACTCGTGATGGGTTCGCAGAACGAGCCTGTATTTATAGACGATAAATCAGGAGTAGACTTTTCTGCATATATTCCAGATCCTAAGGATCTGATGAATTCCCAGGCAAACGGTACAAAACCAGTAAATGGTTTAGAAAATACACTGAAAGTAATTGTCTCTGCTGGGAACAAAAACCAAACATTTGCTCTTGAACCTACATTCAGAGATTCAGGACGTTACAACGCTCCTTTGCATCCTACTATACAAACAACTTATTCATATACATTAAATGACACAATAAATAATACTACGGTAAAAATAAAATGGACATGTGTAGTTGGTAGAGGAGAATCAAAATCTTCAGATAACTCTACCGTTAAGATTTCAGATGGAGTTGAAAGATAAGGAATAGCAGGTGGTTTCGGATGTCCAGAGCCTAGAACATATATTACATTTCCTGAGCCATATGAATCGAATGTGAATATTCAAGCCAAATTAGCTGTGATAGGGAAGAAGACTATGGGAAAATAAATTCAACGAAACTACATATTCAGAGATAGATTAGCTACTTAATGTCTTTTTTATTTTTGTATATCTTGGGGGAGAGACATAATACGCGGCCAGGATCAGTTCAGATCCAAGGCGAGAGGTTAAGAAACCAATGAAATATATACATGCATCAAATTAATTTAGTACGATTATTAGCATTATAAAGCATAATAGTATAAATTAATGTCGATTATTTGTAATATGATAGACAGACGCATCAAATATCAAACGTTAGAAATCAGACAATAAAGTGAGAATGCCAATACATGTAGTCGAAATATTGTGTTTTCAGCAACAATTATTTACGAATGTAGTGACTTATGATAGTACCGAGTGCTGTGTCGGTCGCTATGCAAAATTAGTGCATTAATCAAGTAAAAGTTATAGTGCTATTCATAGGATTAGTCTTTACCGTACTCGAACATGTTTCAGATATCAATTACTTCGCATTAATTTCATCCTTAATTAGAATTATAATATAACTAGAAATTGGCTATCCGAGTCCAGACTGTTCGCTCTAGACACACAATAGTATCGTATTTTCTATTGTAATGCCTTATTTATGAGCTTTGTAAGTTTCTTTCAATAATGACATTTCTACGGGGCTCTCAAAAGTCTTATCTGTCGCCATAGCTAAAGTATACCTAATAGTATTAGTATAGAGTAACTGTCAGAATTCCTGACAAAGGTGACGGAATTTTGACGCAAATATGACAAAGGTGACGGAAAAAGTATAAATAGCTGGTTACCATATACAAGAACAGGCAGAAATATTGATATCAGTTTATACAAAGCCTTTAAAAGAGAATGTGATAAGGCAATGGCTTGCCGGCAAGAATCGTGACACAATTGCCAACGAGAACGGTCTAAGCACAGGAACAGTTAGCAATTTGGTAAAAGAGTGGGGGGAATCAGTTGGCAGTTTGGCAGCAGATGAAGTTAGAGAATTTGGTGTTACTCTACGAAAAAGTGATTTGACGCCGATACAATGTGCTAAAGGTTTTAGAATACTAAATCTTTTGCACGATTTAGGATATGATGAAGAGGGTGTAGAACAGTTTTTATTACGCATGTACAAAATGTGTAAGAATATAGGTTTACAACCCGACAAGATTGCATTGCACATCAATGAACTTGTTGGCTTGATTGAAAAAGTACCGCTGGCTGAAATTTCTGATTATATAAATAGGAAAAGATCTATGCTGGAAGAATTAAACCAGGAGCTTGAAATAGTTTCAACTCAGTTAAAAGAAGCGCAGGCTAAATTCGACAAGGCTTTTTCAAGGTATAACATCGACAGATCAGAAGCTAGATGGACATTTTGGTTGAAAAGGGAGCTTGCAGAGCGTGGTCTTAAGTTTAACAATATTTCAGCTCTGGTAAACACCATTGAAGACTTTTATGTATTAGGCTTTGATGCCAGAAAAATAATGTCCAAGGTTTCTGAAAACCAAGATCTAGAAACTAGAGCCAATGCTCTTAAAAGCGAGATCTCAAAATTGCAAAAAGATAAGGAAAATGAGGCCAGACAGCTCGCGATTCTAAAACAATTCTCCTCTACGCATATACAGGCAAACTACGTATATGAACAGCTTAAATCTATGGGATTCGGGCTTGGAGAACTCACTAGCTTGCACAATATGATCATCGAGTTAGCCAAAGAAAATGGCTTTTCAGAGTCAACTGCCATTAAGAAATTTATGGATGATGTTACTAAAAATTATAGGCTAGTTCAAGGCTTTGAATCAAGAGTTGAAGAATTAAAGAGCGAGGCAGAAGATACAGAGGCCGGTATGATAATGTTACGCCAATCAGAAGCAGAGCTGGATAATGTCACAAGCTCGCTCAGAAAACTGTGGGCAATGGGCATTACGTCAGACGATATAGTAAATCTAGCAAAGTCCCTTGACAAAGAGACCATAAATAATAATATTGATCAGGAAAATAAAACGATCAACAGTGACAATTTTTCATCAGATTTGAAACAATATCATAATCTTAAAACAGATATTGAGAATTTGAATAAGGATAAGAATGAATTGATAGTAGAAATATCAGTTCTTATGTCTACAAGAGATTGGCTTGCAACGTCAATAATAACACCATTAACATTTAGAGCGGTTCAGTATCTTAATTTCATTTCCAGGGTTATCAAATGCATGAGAATTTATGTTCAGGTTCAAGTATTGAATTCTTATATGACATATAACAACCTACCTACAACATATAGCAAGACACAGGAATTAAACATAGGTAAACTATCAATACCATCAGATAGCAATCAGAAAAAGTTTCTATCACTAATAAAATCTGCCTGTGGCAACAATATCAAATTTAACAAACTGAAGAATGCATTAATTGATGCTATCCGAAATGGTTTAGATAAACTAAAATCTGGTAACGGTCATAACAAAAGCGATGATACTAATATAACTAATACGATAGCTGCATTAAACCATGAAAAATTGGCATTGGAACATTCTAAAGATAATTCTTGTTATCATCATACTAAACGTTAATCCCAGTAGGAACACTATGATATATATACTTTTAACTGTAGTGCAAAAATAGGAATCCTGCTTGATCAATTCACATAATAGATGAGCTAAATATACGGTACAAATTTAGACATCTTGATTTCAATCAAATCAAATTACAATAGAGCAGATAAATACTAACTAATTATAGTTGTAGAAGTACAAGAATTATAAATGAAGTAATCCAAAGAAGTAGCATTAGTCAAAAACAGTCTTGTATTCATGGTAGTCATCGAAATCATTTCTGATTGCATTGCTAATGATGATATAACTATCAAAAGAAAATTGAGATCGCTTGGATCCATATTCCAATTACCAAAAATTGGAGCCAAGTCATCAATTGATAAAAGTGTGGCTATTGAATTATTAAACGTCAAATTCCGCCAATGAACTTATAGTAAGATAATCCTATGCAAGTATTCATCAAACTATACAGGTCATATTAAAACTCGTTAACGCAAAATCTAGGTAGAAATAAGATTGTCTAACTAAAGACCGATAAAAATACTAGGCAGTAGCATTATACTCTACCAATGGTAGAAAAAATACAAAAAAGAAGTATGTCATCTCCAGACGAGACAAGATCCTTTGATAAGGGAAAAGTTGAAATTGTAAATATTGGCAACACTGTAGTTGGTAAAGCATCATTTGAACCGGGTTGGAGCTGGGAAAAATGTGTAAAACCAATTGCTCAAACTGAAAGTTGTCAAGCTCCGCATACACAATACATAATATCAGGTAGAATGAGAGTCAAGATGGATGACGGAACCGAGGAGGAATACGGTCCCGGCGATGTTGGTTATGTTCCTTCTGGTCATAATGCATGGGTGGTTGGAGAGGAGCCACTTGTTGCATTAGATTTTACAGGCATGGGAACATATGCTAAGAAGTAAGTACGCAGTTATCTTTAAGATCCATATGCTTGCAGAATATACATAAGACGGCCATGTAGAAACCATCACCAATATTATCAGATTGGTTAGTCTATGCATGTTGTAGGTTATGCATCTGAATGATAATTCCCTGTTCTGTGTTCTAGTTAATCTAGACATCAGGTGCTCTCCAAATAGTCTCTTTATGACT
>DATBGR010000512.1:0-4346 GCA_036557905.1 Nitrososphaeraceae archaeon
ACATGGGATTATGGACATAAAAAGAAATAAGTGTATTTGATATATAACAAGTTCTGCGAAATCACTTAGTTTGTTACACAAGCTCCATCCAGTTAAGGAGGAACGGAAAAATGTTCAGATCTTGGTAACATACTTTAAAGATGAATCGAGCCAATCGAAGGTTCAGATCTATTGTCAAGGTTATCGCATCACTAAAATTCAATAAATGTGATCTTGGCCCTGACAATAATTCATCGGTATATTCGACCCATTAACAAAGTGAATATAAAGGTTCGTTGCTAAAATATTTGCAATGTAATGTGTATCAACATTAGAAAAGCCTATGTAAGTTGAGTAGTGAATCAGGACTGATTGTATACCGATAAGACATGAGATGAAGTCAGATGGTCCTAAGATCGGTTACAGGTGTTTTGCAAACTATAGAAATCTCTTATGATATTATCTGATGGATAACTCTGAATTAAACAGGAAACTATCGCATAAATGCATCCTAGAATGAAATATTTCTTCGCGGGCTGGTCATCTGCGCTTCTATACTCTAGTGTGTTCTTCTCTTTTTCGAGTTCTAGTGTAATAAATGACTATCAAAACAATTGTTCCGGCAACTATTAGATAATTTGTTGGCGGATTCATCATCTTACTTATCACTCCTAGTTTGGGTACTACGTAGACGACTTTGCCGACATAGTTGTGTTCTTCTATAGGATAATCGATGAAAGGAATCGAGCGTGGGTTTGCGTCTCCTTTAGTTGTAACTATTGTATCTCCATTCGTGCCGGAACTAATCTGTATTATTCTATGAACAATGGTTTCATGTAGTTCGTGAGGGATCAGTGAGCCTACAGATTTGAATACAATAATATCCCAGACTTTTAGCTTAGAGAAGGGTGTTAACTTACTAACGATGACAAAATCATTTATGTTTAATGTTGGAACCATACTCCCACTAGCGACAACGTAAAATTGATAATAATTATTCAATATCACTCTAAGACCAACGCCCACAATCGCAATCCCAATAATGGTAACAGAGATGTACATAACGGCTCTGGATATCATTCACTACTTTCCAGCAGTCCCCCACTTTTAATTGCTTATGTAAACACATACGTGAAAATATTAGACAAGCCTGTTTCTCCGCTAAAATTACTATTTGTTGATACTAAAACTTGATTTTTACTTCAAAGGGATTTATGACCATTTGTATACAACATTTGTACTGGTTTATCAAATGCTAGTGATAGATTGTTCGTATATGGAGACCTGTGAGATCCTCCTGGAGTATTTTTTAATTGGAAGTAGGCCTTATTTAAAGGGACAATAATAAGTTTATCTATCTGATCTGTTTTATAGCGTATTGCAAAATGAGTGATACAAAATGGCTTAAGAAAGATATAGATGTCGAATCGTTCTACAACTCAATTCAGGAATTAATAGGCACTAGACCCACATTAGACAAGGAATTTATGAATATATTCTTCTCAAAAATACAGGACAAAGTTGAGGAATACGTTGGACAGCAAAAGCAGGACAAGTGTGATCCATACAATCCAACGATCTATGTAAAGTTCCATTTTGAGCCTTTCTTTTGGATTCTTGGACTAATGTGTCTTTCCTGGCTCACTGTTGATCTTAAAAAGAAGATTATATACGGTGATTGTCATAATCCGAATCACAATCTTGTAGGTGGACATCCTTATTGTAAATTAGGGAGTCAGTTCCACAAAGGATTCTATGACTCGGTATTCAATACAATAAAGCGGCTTGAGGACTTTGCATACGAAGAAACCCCAAACGCAATAGAAGGAAAGGCATCCACAAATTTGAAGAATTCGCCTTCTGATCCTACCAATAAGGGGCAATGGTCACACACGGCCATTGATAGGGATGGACCCCCATCATGATAATTGATTAGTTAAGAAATAGTCTATATTTTTATTTACAATTTTGTGCACCGGTGTTATAGGACACTGACTGCAAACAGCTTTAGTACACAGTATTGCCGAGGTGAATAGATGATAATATGTTTCAATAATAATTCTTCACATCTCTATTAATCTACTATTCCATGTTAGTTTTCAGCACGATATATCGAACTTTCTAAAGAAATCGCTATTCAATTTTTATCATAAATGACGATATCATGTATATCATTACTGAACATATTTTATAATGAGGAGTTTATAGTTTGGCGATAGTCCTGAAGTTGTCTATACCTTTTCAATATTATTGATATGATTTGTCAACAATCAGATACGTAACTTAATTAGCTTGAAGAGCTTCAATCGTAATCACTCGGTTTCAACTAACTTACAAATTTTCACTTACCGTTAATAGATATCCATAAACTTGGAAACGAATAATACTACTTTCATAGGCACTAGGCAGTAGTTGCCTACATGCATTTATATCAATTATGAAATGATAAAGAAGATGTATGTGTTCCCTAGATAAGGGAAAAATGAATGAACGTATGTCGCGAACTTTATTTAACTGAATAGGTACCTTTTAGCCATAATCTTATGATGTTTCATTGCTCAAATTGAGTCGAATAATTTAATAAATAATAAGAGTTTTTTTAGTCGGATTGAGGCTTCACTATTTGTTGACAACCATCTTTCGAGTCATCCATTGTGTACTCATGGGAGGATCCATCTATACTACACTGATCCTCGTCAAAAATAACTTCCCACAAGGGCTCACTAGTGATCGATATCTGTAGTGTCTCCTTAAAGTGGTAACCGCATTCATCAAGAACTGATTCAAAATCGTATCCCTGAATAGAAGCTTCTCCATTTAGAATACTATCATATAGCCCTTTTCGAACGCGGTCTGCGGCATCTTTCCTTGCATATACATACCATAGATTGTGAGCTGAGCGTAGTGACTCAAGTCTAGACCTTGCTTCTTTCGATAACAAGGGCGTATAATATTTATTCATTAATTCCGTGTTTACATCTATCCAGGATGGTGTTCGCCACCGGGCTATCTGCTGAAATCCAAATTCCTCATATTCGCAACCTCCATTAATTCCGCACTGTCCACCCTCATCGAATGTTGTGATAATACACTTTGCTACACTAGCAACAAATTCGCGAAAATCAATGCCTGGTTCCATCCAACCAACAAATGCAATATCTACGGTCTTTTTATCAAACCGTTCTATTGAGTCTACATATATATAATCTGGTATTGGTTTGTTAAGAACATAAAATAAGATAGCATCTTTTTCAATTCCAATTGCATTTGAAATGTATTCTCTCACTTTCCTAAGGAAATCTCCATAACCACAGCCAACATCCATAAAGAATGGTTGCTTTGATATTGATTTGGCAATATTAGCCACACGAAAAACATCAATTTTTCTATACGCGAAGTAAGTCCCTTCGAAGAGTGGAAATATGTATCGTAAATGATGTGGATTGGGTTCAGATGCGATAAAACGTTGATATGCAGAATGAGCTGCTAATATCTCATTAACACGAAATGGCATCTGCAATGTAGTCATTATCGCCTGCATTTAGTCCTATTGTGTAATGGAATGCAGTTACCAGTGCCCGCAAAGGATTCTGGTATAATCTCCAACTTATATGATGGATGAGAACCCAAAAGGCTTATTAACTTCGATCATAAATTTGAGATATGGTTCGAAAATTCGACGAATGGTGGGCTACCGTTCCTGAAGATCTCAAAAGTAAAAGCCGAAAAGGCGATGAACAAAACAAGCCACTGCTGAATCAAGTTAACTATGTTCTACTACATCTACACTTAGCGGGGAAACATGATGCAAAACCTAGTCACGATGAATTAAAAGATTGGCTTCACAGCGGACAGGTTGATGTTCTAAGAATGACTAAAAAATAACTGTTCACATTTTTATATTTTTATATTTTTAACTACGAATTTCAGTTTTCCTATCCTCAGTTAGTTAAAGGTTTTTGCAAGGCAAATGTGTTTAACTATTATTATAACAGTGTTTTGGAAGTGGCATAGGGTTTAAATAGTTTCAATCATATGCAGATTTAGTGAATTAAAAGTGCCAATTGCTATAATTCCAGACGTTGATGAACAAAGATGTATAGGTTGTGCTCTGTGTGTAGAGATATGCACTGCTCTTGGTCCAGATGTTCTTAGAGTAAAGCCCGTTGAGGGGTGGAAAAGAGGTAAGGCGTTCATCTTTTACCCAGAAAGATGTATATCTGATGGTGCATGTATAGGTGTTTGTCCAACACACGCAATATTTTGGATGAGACCTATGGAATATACCGCAGGACAGCCAGTGCCTCTACATAAGAACGGTGTGTTCGATAAGGGTTGGGAAGAAGGATAAGCAGATAGCAAGCTTT